>CALHIP010000020.1 GCA_938030745.1 uncultured Patescibacteria group bacterium
TCTGTTCCGCCAACAAAAGTTACTGTTGGACCAGAATAGCGAACATCCATTACGCTATTTGAGCTTCCAGTATGTTTTTTAGGAATATTAGCTTGAGCAATTTGAGTTCCACCTGAAGCAGAGGAAATTCTTCTTATTGAAATATTGTTGGTATAAACTGCTGCAGCTTTGCAAGTTTCAGCACCAAACCAAATTCTTTTAACAATTGCAGTTCTACCTGAACCTGGTGGATTAAAAAATGAATTATAAACATAATTAGCACTAGCTGCTACCTCAACCCTTTGGATTGCTAATAAATATTCATTTTGAGCTTGCGGAGCGCTTGTTGTCTCTTCCCATTCAACATACATTCTGATAATTTGAGTAGTTGTTCCTGCTGCTTCTTGGTATAAAGCAACTCCTTCGCCAGGTCGCAAAACTATTTTTTCATCATTAGGACCAAAAGAAATATCTCGAACGCTGTAAAAATGACCAGCAGCACCTGGCATAGGTTGGCCCATTAACCTTGATTGAGCTATGCCAACAAAGGTTACAGTTGGGCCAGTGTGACGAATTTGCAAAACCGGATTAGAGGAAGAAGCATTTTTCTTTGGAATATCAGAAGCATTGATCAAAGTACCGTCAGATGCTGCTGAAATTCTTCTTAAACTTAAATTAACATAATTACCAGTACCATTAGCATAAGCTCTGATTGCAATTCGTTTAATTAAAGCTGTTCTTGAAGAACCTGAAGGATTAAATAAAGCAACATAAACATAGTTAGCAGTAGTATTTCCAGTAATTGGTCCAACGTCGATTATATATTCAAGTTCATCAGGGTCCAAAGCTGCCTGAGCTGTTTTTATTTTAATATTGAAATTCCCAAAAATATCGGGAATAAAAAGACCAGATATTAACAAGGTTAAAAACAAAATTGTTAGTTTTTTCACTAATATTTTAATAAACATAAAATTTAAATTTTTACTCATTGGTTTCAACAAGAAAACCAAGCTCTCCTAATTTTTCACTAGTCAAAAATTTATCTAAATTGAATTTTTCTTTAAATGTTTCTAAAACTAATGAATCACCATCAGGAAAAATTTCACCTGTTTTTTTACTCCAAAAATAAAAACTTTCTCCGTCAAAAATAACTTTCCAAGGAATTTTTGAAAAGTTAATTTCTGCCCTCTTCCCCTGGCTCGGATCAAATAGTGGAATTTCTTTTTGGTAATACTCATTTTTTATCCAATCATAAGCAAGAATAGTCTTTTTATCTTCAGAAAGCCAAAAAACATAATTATCTTTTATGGCGATTGGTGAATCATGAGAAATTAATTCTTTTGGGTTTAATTTCTGCCATTTTTCATCTTTTAAATCGAAAAGCCAAATTTCGTTTTTATCTTCTTTTTTGACTTTCAGAATTAGTTTATCTGAAAATCCTCTAATTTCTTCTATCCCCTTAATTTCTTTTTCTGTAAGTTCGAAAATTTCAATATCCTCTGCTTCTGGTATATTTTGATCTTCTATCCTTTCTTTTACCTCATTTTCTTGTGATAAAACAATTATTGGTTTTTTCCAAATCCCTAGCCAGCCGGAAAAAAACCAAATGAAAATTAGTAAAAAGATAAATATTAATTTTGTTAGCATTTTTATTGTTCTTAGCATAAAATTTTCATTTTACACTATCATTTCTTTCTTCTATCTTTATTTTTACTCCTTTATCTTTCCTAGCTAAGATTTTTCTCACAAAAGTATCGCATTTTTTAAATTTTCTTTTAACACCCAAATAAAGTGTTAAAAGGATACCAACTGCACAAATCAAAGCAACAATTATTCCCCAAATCATTTCTGGTCGAATAATCCAAAATAAAAATCTTAAACCTGTTTTAATAACTTTAAATTCAATTTCTGATGAAGGTAGACTTTCTTCTCCTTCAATTGAAGCTATAGCATAGCCGCGATATTTCCCAGCTGGCAGTAATTCACTGAGTGATAATCGCCATTTTCCTTGACTGACTTCAGTCTCTTTAATTTTTTGTTCGCCATTTTCATGAATCAAGAAAAATTTTATCTTTGCTTTATCCGGACCAATACCAAAAATATTTAAATTACCAATAGTTTCACCAATTAATATTTCTTTTGTCCAATAAGTGATAACTGGCCGAGGAATTGATTCAATGGTAATAACGAAATTTTCTTCAAGATAATTACCAGCCAAATCGTAAGCTCTAACAGTAATCTGATAATTACCAGGCTTTTGTTTTGGAATCTGATAGAAATTTTCTTTAGTTTTGACAAATTCTCCTTCATTAATTTTAACAGCAAAATAATCAATACCTGAAAGTTCGTCTTTTGTTTCAAAACGAAGAGTCGGTGAAGGATTAAAAGTAATTTGACCTTGATCAGAAGAAATTTTTAAAAATGATGGTGGTGTATTATCAATCTGAATTTTAAAATGAGATGTTTCTCCCCAACCAGCACTAGTTTTAGCTTTTAAATGAAAATACCAAATTCCTTCACTAACTTCTAAATAAGCAGTAGAAGTAACCAGACCTTCGCCGATATTGTCAGGAATAGTAGATGTTTTTTGATCAAGAAGATAACTATAATCAGTAATTGTTGGCTGCCAAGTCCAAGATAAAATAATATTTTTTTCTTTATACCATTTATTTTGATCAGGATGAGTACTGGAAAAAATTTTTATTTTTGAAGAAATTTCTTCTTTAATTGGTCCAGGTTGAGATGGTTTTGGTAAACCAGTTTCATAGAGAACAAAATTAGCCGAACCGCTTTCTTTTAAGATATTGGTGCCAAAACCGTCATTGGCTAAAACCTGAGCTGAAGAGACTCTAATCCAAGCTGAACCAGGTGATTTTGCTTTAAAATTAATAATTAAGAGTCGACCTATGCCAGTAAAGCCAGGATTAGGAATACCACCAGAAAAATAAATTGTTTGATCAGTGTTTGAAAAGCTTGGTTCATTAAACCATAAACTAATAATTGAACCATTTTTTGAGAAACTAGTGACTTCTAAATTTTTTGAAAAAGAAAGAGTTGCTTCAACTAAATTAATTGGATTATTGCCAGTATTAACAGCAAAACGAACTGAAATAATTTTGCCAACTTCAAAAGAACCACTATCCGGTAAAAAATAAAGAGAAGCAGTAGCCGGCGTTTGGGCTTGAGTAAAACCAAAAATAAAAAACAAGAAGCCAAAAAACCAGACTGAGAAAACAAAAATTTTTAATATAAATAAAGGAGTTAATGATCGCGATTCTGAAATACTATTTGTCGGTCGAATTTTTATAAACATTTTTTAGGTACTCCAAATTTTAAATTATTAAATTTATCGACCTAATTTATATTATACCTTATTTTATTTTTTTATCCAATAGATATTATTCTAGTAGGTTTTAACATCTAAAATCCTAAATTCTAATTCTTTTATTCCGTCCCATTCGTTTTCGCCAATTTCGAAAACAACATCAATCTGATTATTTCTTTTTAGATGACTTAATTTATTGCCAATTCCAAAATAAAGCAATTTTCTTCCTCGATTAACTATTATTTTAAGATGTTGACCGTTTTTACCAACTTTTTCTATTCCTTCAACAATCAAGCTTTTGGCTAAAAATACTGGTTTTGGATTGTCTTTGCCAAATGGCTCGAATTTTTTTATTTCTTCATAAAGAGGCCAGGTTATTTCTTCCAAATTTATTTCACTATCAATAAAAATTTTTGGTCTTAAGTCCAAATCTTTGAGTTTTTCTTCAGCGATTTTTTTTATTTTAGAAGAAAATTCATTAAGTAATTCTAAATTTTTTTCTTTTAAGGTAAAACCAGCTGCTCCACTATGACCGCCATAGTGAGAGAAAAATTTTTCTAATTCTTTTAAAGATTCAATCAAATTAAATTCTTCAATGCTTCTTCCAACACCTTTAATATCATTTTCTCTAATAGTTAAAAGAATTGATGGTCGGTGATAAAATTCTGTTATTTGATGAGAGACTAATCCTAAAACACCAACTGGCCAATTTTTTTCTGCTTCAACAATTATTTTTTCTTTTGGTGTTTCTCCTATTTTTTCTTTAATCTTTTCAAAAATTTTTTCAATTATTTTTTGGCGATTTTGATTTAGTTGATTTAGTTTTTCTGCTAAATTTTCTGCCCTTTCTTTATCTTTAGTTAAAAGCATCTCTAAAGCAATATTTGCATGATCAATCCGGCCAGCTGCATTAAGTCGAGGAGCTAATTGATAGGCAATATTCCAAGAATTTAAATTTCCTAAAGAAAGTCCTGCTTTTTTAATCAAACTTCTTAAACCAGGTCTTGAAGTTTTATTTAAAACAATTAAACCATATTTAACTAATGTTCGATTTTCTCCTTTTAAACTAACTAAATCAGCAATTGAACCAATTGCTACTAAATCAAGTAGCCATTTTTCAAAAGCCTCTGAATTTAATTGATTATTAGAAATTGGAAATTGGTCATTTTTTTTTAATAAGGCCTGAACTAATTTAAAGGCAACACCTGAACCAGACAAATCTTTAAATGGATAAGTTTCGTCTTTAAGGTGAGGGTTTAAAATAAATGGTGCTTGAGGAATTTCGTCTAATGGAGTGTGATGATCAGTAATAATAACATCGACATTTGATTGATTTGCTAAATCAATTTCTTTAAAATTTGTGATGCCACAATCAACAGTAATAATTAATTTTGTTCCATCATTAATAATTTTCTTTATCGCCTCTTTATTTAAACCATAACCTTCTTTTTCTCTATCTGGTAAATAATAAAAAACATTTCCACCTAATTTTTCAAGTGTTGAATAAAGAATAGCTGTCCCACAAACACCATCTGCATCATAATCACCATAGATTGTAATTTTTTCTTTATTGATAATTGCTTTTTTGATCCGCTCAAATACTTTTTCCATTTCTTTAAACAAAAAAGGGTCATGAAGATCTTGTGAGTAATCGGGTAAGAGAAATTCATCAATTTCATTTTGGTCTTTCAACCCTCGATTAAAAAGAAGTTGAAGAATAATTGGATTTATTTCAGGAAATTTATTTTTTATCTCCTCGGGTATTTTTTGAGCAATTTGCCAAACAAACATATTATTTTAATAATTTTGTTTGCTCAATTTTACTCGCTAATTTAAGATATTCCGCATTGACTCTATCTAAAGCTTGCCGAGCATTATTAAGATGAGTTGTTAAAATTCGTAATTCATTAGAAAACCTTTCTGAATCTCTTTGAATACTTGAAAGTATTTCTAAAATTCTTTTGGTTGCTTCTTCAATTCTTTTTCCTTCAAGTCCGATCATGATCACTTTTAAAAAATAATAAAAACTGTTTGGTGAAACAACTAAAACTCTTTTTTCAAATGCATAACGATTAAGATCGATATTTTTAATGACTTCATAATAAACTGCTTCAGCAGGAATATACATAATAGCAAAATCAACTGTCCCCTCTTCTGGTAAGATATATGTTTCGCTAATTACATCAATATGTTTTTTAACATCACGAATAAAAGATTTAAAAAATTCTTTTTTTTCTCTTTCAGTTTTTGCTAAAATGTATTTTTGGAAATTTTCCATTGGAAATTTTGAATCAATTGGAATAATTCCTTTATCTGTCTTTAAGATTGCATCAACTAAAGAGCCGTTTTTAAATTTATATTGAAGTTTAAACTGCTGATAAGGAAAGTATTGTTCCAAAAGGTCCCTTAAAATCTGTTCGCCAATATTTCCTCGCAGTTTTGGTGATTTTAAAAATGCTTGAAATTCACTCATTTGTCGAGCTACTTCTTGAAGTTCACCAATTACCCTTGCTGCTTGGGTTAATCTTTCATTTGTTATTGAAAGCTGTTTTTGAATTAGTTCGCTACTTTTATCTAGACCACCTCTCATTTCCTGACGAGTTGATAGAAGTTCATCTTTAGTGATTCTAATAAGTTCTGAAATCTGCGCCAAAGGAGAATCTTTTAATTCTTTACTATTTCTAATTTTTTTTAACTCAATAATAACAAAAATAAGAAGAGCTAAAAGAATAAACCCAATAATAGATAAAAGTATTTGCATATTTTAATATTTTACCATATTTATAAAAATCAACAATCTGTTAAAATTAAATTATATGAAAATCTGTTTCATTTCAAATTTATATCCACCAGAAACATTAGGTGGAGCAGAGCTTTATTTAGAAAAAATAGTTAAAAAAATCTCAGAAGATAAGAAAAATCAAATTATCATTATTACTGCCAATCAAAAATTTTCTTTTAAAACCTTGATTGAAGAAAAGGGAAATATTAAAATTTATCGCCTTTGGCCATTCAATTTATATTCTTTAACCACTAAAAGGAAATATAATTTTATCTTTAAACTCATCTGGCATCTAATTGATTTATGGAATCCATTTGTTTATTTTACCATTAAAAAAATTTTAAAAAAAGAAAAGCCAGAAATTGTTCACACTCATAATTTTACTAGTCTCTCTTTTTCAATTTTTTCAGCAATTAAATCATTAAAAATTCCTCTTATTTATACTTGTCACGATTATTATTTACTTTGTCCTTATACTAATTTGGTCTGTCCATTAACTGGTTGGCGATTCAAAAAAACTCCGCCATTTTTTTGTCAATGGTATAGAAGAATTACTAGAAAAATTTTAAAAAATAAAATTGATGTTGCTCTTTTTCCGTCAAAATTTGTGATGAATCTTCATCTAAAAAATGGCTTTTTCATTTCTTCTCATCGAATTCTTCTTCCTTTTGGTATTACTCCCCTCTTTTTCTCTTTGTCTGACATTTCTTTAACCTTTTTATGTGTTTCTCAACTTGCTCCTCATAAAGGAGTTGGTGTTCTTATTAAAGCTTATAAATTACTTAAAGAACCTAAACCTAAACTTTTAATTGTTGGTGAAGGTCTGGAAAGAAAAAAATTAGAAAAAATGGCAAATGATGATAAAAATATAATTTTTTTAGGTCGACTCTCTTATTCTGAATTAGAAAAAAAATATCAAGAAGCAGGTGTAGTCATCATTCCATCTTTAGCGCCAGAAACTTTTTCTTTTGTAATGTTTGAAGCAATGGCTAGCGGCAAACTAGTAATTGCTTCCAGAATTGGCGCTTTAGCTGAATATATTAAAGATAGCGAAAACGGACTATTATTTGAACCAGGCAATATCAATCAACTCAAAGAAATTTTAGAAAAAATTCTTCTTAATCCTGATTTAATAAAAAAAATCAGCGAAAATGCCTTTCAATTTGCTCAAGAATTCACTTTTGAAAAACACTGCCAAAAACTAATAAAAATTTATAGAAAAATTATTTAGAATAATGCCAAATATAGGTATTATTTTTTATTATTGGTTTACCCAAAATTTTTTTTATTTCTTTTAAAATCTCCGGTTTTAACCAAGATCGATTGACAACAAAAAAACACTTTTCAGCACCTGTAATTTTCAATGTTTGATTTAAAATTTCTCTTGATGGATTTTTCAACATTTGACGATACAATTCATCTTTTTCTTTTTGGACAAAATCAATTTGTTCAGTTGGGAAATTTCCAGCAATCATACCATTTACTGCTTCCAAAGCTAAGAGTCGCCAGCCAGCATCAAAGACACAATATTTCTCAGAAGGTTTTAGATAATTATTAAGATATTTAGCTACCGCTAATTCATCGTTTGTTATATTGCCATAAGCTGGACCTGAAACATAGGTAGTTAAAGAAAGAAAAGAAAGAAAGAAAGCAGAAATAAAAATAAATATTTTTTTGAATTTAAATTTTTTAATTATCTGATAAATTCCATTAGCAAAAAAAATACTTAAAATTAAAATCAAAACATTATTTAATCTTGTTGAAAGAAGCCGGTAATTCTTCATGAAAGAGAAACTAATGAACTGGTTGATTAAGAAAATAAAAAGAAAAATAATTAAAATTTTAATAATTAAGTCATTTTTCCAATTCTTTATCAAACCTAAAAGAACAAAAAGGAAAACTAAAGATGTAAAAATTAAAACCCAGGGAAAATTTTTTATTAAATTAGGAAGAGCCAAATTTTCACCCTTTTTATAATAAAGATAATTTGGTAAATTTTTAATAAATTCAAAAATTTTTGAAGGTAAAATCTTAATTCCTTCTTTTAATTGATAAGCAAAAAATGAGGTGTTAGAGATTCGATCAAGTAATGGTAGTGATAAAATAAAAACAATGATTAAAATCGGAAAAATTATTTTTTTTGATGATCCTTTACTTTTGAAAACTAAACCAAAAACAAAAATTTCTAAAACCAGAATAAAATAAAGAAGGTAATTAAAAATTAATAAAACAAAAGAAGGTATAATTAAGGCTAATGCTTTCTTTTCACCTTTCAAATAAGAAAAAAATAAAATTAAAAAGAACAAAAATGGCAAAAGACCAATTGCATGAGGAATAGTAATTGATCCACCAACCTGGAGTGAAAAAAAGCAAAATAAGACAATGAAGGTTATCAAAAGAGAAAGTTTTTCTTCATTAAAAATAATCTGAGCTAATTTGTAAATAAAAATAGTAAAAAAAATTGACCATAAAAACCAGATTAGATATTGATCAATTTTAAAGAGATCAAAACCAGTAAGCCAAAAAAGGGCAATTGTCATCGCCCATTGATTGCTATAAGAGAATTTATTTGGCATTAAAAAGACACGGGGTAAAGAAACAAATCCAATTTTTATATAGTCAACTTTACCGATTAAGGCTGGTGGTTCAACCTTACCTTCTATTAATCGTCTTTCAGCACCAAGATGACGCCATCTATCAACACCAAAAGAATTTTCGCTGACAAATGGTAAATAAGCATGAAAAAGAAAGGAGGTTAAAATTATTAAAAATAAAATATTTTTTAATTTTGCTTTAGAAAAAATTATTAGAACAAGTAAAAATGCTAAACAAAACCAAATAATTTTATAGACTGAAGGAAGAACATCCCAAGGAGAAAGAATATAATTGCCAGTTCGAGATTCAATAATAAGAAACCAACCGATAAAATAAAAAATAAAAAATAAAAAATAAAAAATTTTTGAAATCTCAATTCTGTCATTTTTCTTTTCGATCTGGATATCATTAGTTGAGATTTGATGATTTAAAAAAGAAATAATTAAAGTAAAGATTAAAAGGGAAATATAAAAATAAAATATTGTGATTTTAAAAAAAACAATTGGCACAGCCAAAATAAAGGCAATAAGATAAAATACTAAAAATAAGCCAACAATAAATCTAAACTCTTTACTCCAAACAAAAAAAATTTTAAGGATTCTGCTAAACCAAAAAGATAAGAATAAAAAATAAAAAATAAAAAATAAAAAACCTAAAATAAAATTGTGCCAAAAATTGAAATTTAAAAATAAAATAATTAAAAAAAATATTGATAGGCTAGTGAAAATAAAATTTTTGTCTTCGCTAATTTTTTGAATTATTTTCATAATTTATCTAGCAAAACTTGATTTCACATTTTTATATAATTCTTCCAATTTTTTTACAACATTTTTTAAAGAGTATTTTTCTTCAACTTTTTTTCTTCCTATTTCGCCCATTTTTTTTGCTAAATCATCATTAGCCAAAAGAATTTCTATTTTCTCAGCTAAATCTTTTGGTTGATTAGGCTTAACTAAAAAACCTGTTTTATTGTTATCAACTACTGTTCGAACTCCAGCTAAATTTGAAGCTATGCATGGCTTTCCACAAGCCATTGCTTCAACTAAAACCAGTCCAAAAGATTCATTATGATTAATCGATGGCAAAACAAAAATATCAGCTAAATTATAATGATCTGACATTTCTTCTTGAGGAATTTTACCTAAAAATTTTACTTTATTAATAATTTTTAGTTTTCCAGCTAATTTTTCATACTTTAACTTTAACTCTCCTTCGCCAATAATTATTAGTGAAGTTAACGGAAAACTATTATTAATTCGTGAGAAAGCTTCAAGAAGAATATCAACACCTTTAAAATAATGAGCTCGATCAAGGGTACCAACAAATAAAATAATTTTATCTTTTGTTGGAAGATTATATTTTTTAAGAAGTTTTTTATTTTTTTTATCTGGTTTAAAAAATTCTAAATCAACTCCATGAGGAATTTCAACAACTTTTTCTTTATTCTCTTCTAACAAATAAGAGAGGTATTTTGATTCTTTAGCATAATCATAAGATGAAACAATAATTTTTTCTACTTTTTCCATTATCCACCAATTAAAACTCCGATTATAAATTGAAGAAAATAAGCGAAAGAATCCAGGTAAAGCAAAATCCATTTGATATTGAAGAATAACAGGAGTTAAAGAGAAAATCTTCTTAAAAAAAATTATTTCTGCTCCACCAATGAAAGGATAATGAAGATGAATAATATCAAAATTTTCTAAATGAATAAAAATTTCTGGAACAAGAGCAGCATTTCCATATCTTAATAATGGCCAAAGATAATGGATCTTAAAATTCTCATTTTGAAAAGGAAATCTTTCACCTCGCCAAGGAGTAAAAACAGTTACATCATGACCAAGTTTAGCTAATTCTTTAACCTGATTAAAACAAACATTTCCCATTCCACCAAAATAAGGTGGAAAGGTTGAGACAATGTGAGCAATTTTCATATTTTTTATTCTAAATTCTTTTTATGTAAAGAAAATCTTTTTCGCCAAGATAAAGGTAAAAATTTATAATGCATACCAAGCCAAAAACCAAGGAAACGGAAAAATTCGTAAATAAACATAAAAGGAAGATAAAGGATAAAGAAAATCAATCTTCTTTTTATTAAAAACCAAATCTCACCAAAAAAATACCTCGGTGCCTTACGCCAAAAATGAGATTTTTTTATTAAGCCTAATTTTTCCAAACTCATCCCAGAATCAAAATTTCTTTTAAAATTCGTCCAGAAATTATAGTTATGAGAATGAAAAACTGTTGACAGAGGACAATAAACTATTTTATAATTTGCCTCTAAAATTTGTTTAGCCCAGGCCTGATCTTCACTCATTGGTAAATCTTCAGGAAACTTTATTTTTTCTAAAATCTCTTTTTTAATAGCTGATGAAACATTGGAGAAAAAAAATTCGCCTAAAAGAGCTGTCTTTTCTTTTCTTGGATAAAGAAAAAATTGAAAATATTGCTGGAAAAGATTACTACTACGATAAGGAATTTGCCGAGAAAATGTTGCTGCTACTTTATCATCAGAAAGGGGTGTAATTAAATTTTTTAGCCATTGATTATTAGATGGTAAAGCATCTTGAGTTAAAAAAACAATATATTTACCTTTAGATAAAATAACAGCTAAATTCCTTGTTTTACCATGATCAAAATCTTCTGGTTGAATTTCTAAAATTTTTGCTACTGGAAATTGACGAGCAATTTTTAAAGTTTTATCTTTTGAACCAGAATCAATAATGATTACTTCAAATTCTTTATCAATTTCTTGATTAAAAACTGCATTTAAAACTTTTTTGAATCTTTTTCCTGCATTTTTTGTTAAAATGACAATTGAAATTTCAGGCATATTATTCATAGCCACGGATACCTATCCGAAAGATATTATAAAAAAAACCGGTAAAAATTATTTGGATTCCAAGAATCATTAAGGTAATAGCAGTTAAAGATTTTCTAATTTCAAATAAAGCTCCGAAACCACCTTTTGCCCAGATAATATAAACAGAGATACCAAGAGTAAAACCGACAAAAAAAATAATCAAGCCAGTAAGTAAAATTTTCTCCAAGGAAAAATGTTTTAAATAAAAATCAACTAATTTACTTTTTGGCATTAGACCTTTTGATTGAGCATAAATTTTCGTTAAAAGACCGAAAGAGAAAACTTGATAACCTAACAAAACTAAAAGAGCACCAAAAAACATTGGATGAAGATGTAAAATTATTTTTCCAATTTTTAATTCACCAAATGTCATTAAAATTAATAAAATAAGTCCAATTGAAAATAAAAAAATACCTGGCCCAACAAAAAGCCAGTTTGGTGCGTAAAGCAACATAAATTTTAAATGTCGCCAACCATCACGCAAGGGTGAGAGTTTAGACTCACCAACTCTTGGCGAATAACTAATTAGTACTTCTTTAATTTTTAAATTTTGCCAGATAGCTTTCACAATCATTTCTGAAGCATATTCCATTCCTGTTGTTTGTAAATTTAATTTGTGATAAGCAGTTTTAGTAAAAGATCTCATTCCGCAATGAGCATCATGAATTTTTGTTTTAAAAAAAAGTCTTAAAATACCAGACAAAATCGGATTACCAATTTTTGATAGAAATCCCATTGCTCCTTTTTTCATTAAACCAGAAAAACGATTGCCAATTACCAAATCATAACCTTCTTCTAATGGTTCAATAAATTTATCAATTTCTAAAAAATCATAAGTATCATCAGCATCAGCCATCACAATAAAATTACCTTTAGCTTCGATAATTCCACGATGGCAAGCATTGCCATATCCTCTTTTTGGTTCGGAAATAACAATTACTCCAGCTCTTTTAGCAATTTCAGCAGATTTATCAGTTGAACCATTATCAACAACAATAATTTCTCCATCTAAATTGTATTTTTGAAAAGCAGTTTTTATTTTCTCAATACAAATACCTATTGTTTTTTCTTCATTTAAACATGGCAAAACAACAGAAACTTTT
>CALHIP010000021.1 GCA_938030745.1 uncultured Patescibacteria group bacterium
TGAGAAATTAGAAAAAGGAGAATAATTTTTTATTTATGTCAAAAGTTTTGGAGGAGTTAAAAAAAGTAATTCTTAATTCAAAATTATCGCCTACAGATCAAAACGATCTTTTAATTTTTTTACCAATTTTACCGGAAAAAGTTTTAGAAGAGCTAGTTAAGATTTTTAAAAAATCACCAAAAATTTTAATTGCTTTCAATGAAGATTTCAAGGCGAAATTAGAAGCATTGGTTAATGGTCGCGATGCCTATCAAAAAATGATTGAAAAAGAGAAAGAGCTTTTAAAAATTTGGGAGGAAGAATTTGGTCAAAAAGAAAAAGAAATAGATTATGGATTAGAAGAAAGGTCTTCTGAAGAAGAAAATTAATTTTTAAAAATATGCCTATAACTAAATCAGCTGCCAAAGAATTAAGAAAAGCAAAAAGAAGAACGGAAAGAAATAAAAGAGTTAAAGCAAACCTTAAATATTTAGAGAGAAAATTTTTAAAATTCATTAAAGAAAAAAATAAAGAAAAAGCTCAAGAATTTTATCGAAAACTTCAAAAAGCTTTGGATAAAGCAGCTAAAGTTAAAGTGATTAAAAAAAATAAAGCTAGTCGAAAAAAATCAAGATTGGCAAAAAAATTAAATAATTTATTAGTTACTCAGACTTAAAATGGCATTCAATCTAAATAATTTTATCAGAGAGAAAGTTGAAGAAATTAAAAAAAGAGTTAATAAAGAAAGAGCTATTTGCGCAACAAGTGGTGGAGTAGATTCAGTGGTATGTGCGGTCCTTGGCCATCTCGCTTTAAAAGATAGATTGATTGCTATTTTTATTAATACTGGATTGATGCGCCAAGATGAACCAAAACAGGTAAGAGCAATTTTAAAGAAGATGAAAATTAAAACTAAAATTATCCAGGCAAGTAAAGTTTTCTTTAAGGCTCTTAAAGGGAAAAATGACCCTGAACAAAAACGTAAAGCTTTCAGAGAGACATTTTATAAAGTTTTAGGAAGAACATTAAAGAAGTTTAAAGCAAATTATTTAATTCAAGGAACTATTGCTTTAGATATTAAAGAAACTAAAGATAAAATAAAGTCTCAACACAATGTTCTTTCTCAGATTGGAATAAACCCTAAAAAATTTGGTTTAAAAATTATCGAACCATTAGCAACGTTATATAAATCAGAAGTAAGAAAATTAGCAAAAGCATTAGGTCTGCCTAAGAACATATATGAAAGAATGCCATTTCCTGGACCAGGTTTAGCAGTCAGAATAATTGGTGAAGTAACACCAGAAAAAATAAGAATTGTTAGAAAAGCTACAGCAATTATTGAAAATGAACTGAGCAAATTCAAGCCATTTCAAGCATTCGCTGTATTATTAAATGATCGGGCGACAGGTGTAATTAAAAACAAAAGAAAATTTGGAAACATAATTGTCATCAGAAGTGTAGAGTCTGAAAATGCGGTTGTTGCCAAACCAAGTAAGATTCCATATAAAATTCTTGAAAAAATTGAAAAAAGAATTATCAAGGAAATTCCTAAAATTACAAAAGTTCTTTATGATATTACACCAAAACCACCAAGTACTATCGAATATGTTTAAAATTATAAAATAAAAAACTAAAAAGGAGGGTAAAATGGAAAAAAAGGAAAAACTTACTGAAGGCAAAACCAAAATAATTTGGAGGACTGATGATCCCAACAAAGTAATCATTGAAAACAAATCAATACTTACTAAAGGTGATGGAGCTGTCTCTTTAGTTTTAGAAAACAAAGATGTATATTCTACTGAAACAACTTCTAATTGTTTTCTCTTACTTAATAAAAAAGGAATACTAACTCATTTTATAAAAAGATTTGACAAAAATTCGTTTGTTGCTTTTCTTCTTAAAATGATTCCTATTGAAATAGTAATTCGAAGGATTGCTTTCGGTTCTATCTTAAAGCGAAACCCAACACTAAAAGAAGGCACTTTCTTTGAAGATTTAATAGTTGAATTCTTCCTTAAAAATGACCCTCTTCATGATCCGATAATGATTTGGAATGAAGAAAAACAATGTTTTGAACTCTTCGATGCTAAAAAACCAATTTCTTCTGAAAGTTATCTTGGAGAGATTTCATCAAAAAATATACCCTTACTACCAAAAAATAAAGAAGAAGTTGAAAAGATTTTTAATATTGCTAAAAATGTGTTTCTCATTTTAGAAAAAGCCTGGAGAATGCTAAATGTTACCTTAGTTGATTTAAAAATTGAATGCGGGTATTTTCCAGAAAGGAGAGACTTAATAGTAGTAGGAGATGTAATTGATAACGATTCTAAGAGAATTTGGGAGAAAGGAGATAAAAAGCTAATGAAAGATAAACAAGTCTTTCGTGATCTTACTGAAATAACAGAAGAAAACAAAAGAAAAATTCTAGAAAATTACGCTTGGGTAGCTAACCAAACAAAAAAATTCCTTACTTTACCTATTTAATCCAACAAGGAAGGGGATAGAAAATAAAAATCACTTAAAGACATTTTCTATCCCCCTTTTAAGAACAGGTGACAGTCACCGAAAAGTGGGGGTTTAAAACCCGCATCAAATCTATCAAATAAGTCAAATTTTTAAAAATGGCAAAAATTTAAACAAAATATTAATTTGATAAAACATAATTAATTTTTATGAAATGGATAGCTATCAGTGGAAGTTGAAGGAAAGTAACTCCAAAAATTAAAAAATTGGCTGAGAAACTGATTGCCTTTTTGATCATTACCAAAGAAAGTGCAGGTACTTTAGATACAATAAAAAAGGCTAAAAAGAAAATTTCAAAAAAATATTTACTTTCAAATTTTTGTAGGAATATATTTATAATTTGGCAACTAATAAATCAAATAAAAGTTCTGGCTTAAGGCTAGTAGTTTTTAATTGATAATCTATCTTGAGTAATTCTTGATAGATTTTTTTTAATTCCTCTAAATCGTATTTTTTTGCTTGTTCAATTGCTTTTTTAACAGGATATGGATTAACATTTAGTTCTTCAGCTAATCGATAATAGTTTAAGAATCCCCCCTTTTCTTTAACCTGAAGAATAATCCTGAATTGATGAAAAATTAGAGAAAGAATTTTAGAAAAAGAGACACCCAATTCTAATTGTTCATTTATTAATCTTAAAGCCTCTTTTTTATTTTTATTAGATATAGCGTCGATTAGAGCAAAAATATTTTCTTCCTCCCTTTTTTCAACTAATAACTCAACATCTTTTTTAGAGATTTTTCCTTCAGTGTAGGCAAGTAACTTATCTATTTCATTAGAAATTAACCACAAATCAGGGCCAAGATAATTGATCAATAAATCTATTGCTTCTTTTTCAATCTTCCCACTTCTTTTTTCTACTTCTTTTTCAATCCATTTTTTTAACTTAATTCCTTCCAAAAAATTAAATTCTTGAGTAAATCTTCCTTTCTTTAGAAGTCTAAAAAGTCTTTGATAAGGTTCTGTTTTTTGGATTTCTTTTGTTTCAGAAAAAATAACAATATTTCCTTCCTTATTTCTTTTTAAAAATTTTATTACTTCCTCAATTAAAGAAACATCTTTATTCTCACTTAATAAATTTTCAATAACAATTAATCTCTTTAAAGAAAATAAACCTTGTGGTAAAACTGTCTGTCTGAATTTATCAATAGTTAGATCTTTACCATCCAAATAAACAATACTTAAACCTTTAGTATCTCTTTCTTTTTTAAATTTCTCAATTAATTCTTTAAGCTTCTCTTTCAAACGATATGTATCTTGGCCATATAAAAAGATAACCATAAAACTTTTTAATTTAAAATAATTTTTGAGGCGTTGTTTCTAAAGAGAGAACGCGAGGTATCAATGATTTAAATTCTAATTCCTGAAAAAGTTTAATTACCTTTTCCTTATTTGGCTCTTTTAATCTTAAATCTTTTAAATCAAAATCAATTTCTAAATTTTTTTTAATTGTCACCAATTTCTTACTTAAAAAAGCATTTTCTTTTTGTTTTATTAAGAGATTTCTAATTTTCTCATTTTCTATTTTTTCTAAGTTTTGATACAAGTTTTCTAATGAGCCAAATTTCCGAATTAATTCTAAAGCAGTTTTTTCACCTATTCCCTTGACTCCGACAATATTATCTGAAGGATCACCTTTTAAGGCTTTAAAATCAATTAATTGTTCTGGTGCCAAACCAAATTTTTCTTTAATAGTTTCTTTATCATAAATTATTATCTTACTAACTCCTTTTTTAAAAGCATAAAGTTCTGTTTGCTCATCAACAATTTGCAAAAGATCAAGATCTCCTGAAACAATAATATTTTTTATTTTTTGGTTTTTATTTTTTATTTTAAGTGAAGCAATAATATCATCAGCCTCATAACCTGGAATTTCTAAATATTTAACATTAAAACTATCAAGTATTTGTTTGACCCGAAAAATTTGGGTATAAAATTCTTCTGGTTGTTTGACTCTTTTAGCTTTATACTCTTTAAATTCTTGATGACGAAATGTTGGCCCTTTGGCATCAAAAGCAACAAGAAGATAATCTGGTTTTAATTCTTTTAAAACTTTAAGAAAAACCAAAGCAAAACCATAAACAGCGTTAATAACTTCACCAGTTTTTGTCGTTAAACGAGGTAAAGCATGCCAGGCTCGATGTAAAAGAGAATTACCATCAATGATAATAAATTTTTTCATAATTCTATTATACCTTCAATCTCAACTAGGATCAATAAATCTTTCTAGACTGTGGATAAAAAAATTTGACAAATTATATTTTCTATGGTATTTTAAGGATAGTCTTTTTAAAGGAGGGAAAAAATTTATTGAAGCTTTTAATTCTTGTGGAAGATGACTTCCTGTTTATGGGTGGGACTGAGGTTGCCTGGGCTTATGAGGGCCAAACTCGGGAAAAACTCATGATTCCTTCCTCCTTTTTCAGATAGAAACTGCCGGATGTAATAGAAGCTTTCCCGAGGCTTGGTAGTCCTCCCCCTCAGAAAAGATCTTTAACCTCAGTTCCGCCAATAAGATTGGTTTTTCGCGTAGCTAGTTTATATATCAAAAAAGGAGGAAGGTATGAACGAAAAAACCCATATACATTATTTTATTATACCACTGGGTGTTGTTCAAATAAAAGAAAGAAAGATACTAATAGAAAAATGCATCGGGTGTGGGAAAATAAGGATTGAGAACACAATTCTTTCTTCTCAACAAGAATTATTTAAATTTCTTCTTCAAAACTTCCTTCCGAATGATGGTTCTTCTCTTTGGAAAGTCAAATTTATTTTCTTTCGCGATGGATTACAATACCTTGCTAAAGGAGGAAATTGATGGCTAATAAAAATAAGCATACCTGTAATAACTACTGGAGCGTCGGATGTTATGGAAATCCTCCGAAAGAAATAAAAATCTGCCCCGAATGTGGAAATACACCTGAGGGAAAGAATCTTGGAAATCTTGTTGAGGAATTAAAAAAGGAGGAAATTCCTATTATATTAAATCAAGTAGGCCGGTGGTTTATTCGAACCAAAAAATAAACATAAAAGGAAAAAAGGGGGTGTATAAATTTCTTACACCCCCCTTTTTATTTAAGATTTTTGGACCTGACCGGACTCGAACCGGTAACCTCCGCCTTGCAAAGGCGATGCTCTACCATTGAGCTACAGGCCCATTTATTAACTATTTCACTTTTAATCCGCCAAACAATGTTTTAGCAATCCAATTTAAAATAGCAAAATGAATGCCGCCGATAGTTAAAAACCCAGCAATAATAATTATAATTCCAATTAATTTATAAAAAAATCTTGAACCACCTTCAAAAGGGAAATATTTTTCAGCGAATTCCGTTCGACCAAATTCTTTCAGAATCCATTCAGCTTTTAAGGTGATTAAAGCACCAACAACACAAAAAATTATTCCTAAGAGAACATGTCCCATATAATAAAATTAAAGCAAAATTTTAATTTTATTTCAAGCTGGATAAATATTACATTTTGATAAAACCCAGACTCGATTTAATGTTTATTACTCTGCTATTATACTCATAATTTGTTTATATTCTCTATAACATTTTTGGCTTTTGTGTTGTTGCTGCATTGTCAAAATAAACAAGAGGTTTTTCATAAATTTCTCGGCTTAGAATTGAAAAATATCAATTTTATTGAAAAAGAAAATGTTTTATCCTAAAATAAATAAAAAAGAATAACAAAAAATTTTATTAGGATGATAATCTTTGCCAATATTTTCTCCTTAAACTAAACGAATCAAATTTTTGCCATTTTTAAAAATTTGGCTTATTTGATAGATTTGATGCTGGTTTTAACCTATCACTTTTCGGTGACTGTCACCGAAAATACAAGTGTTTGACAAATTATTTGGCATAGAATATAATTTTAGTTGAAAGCTATGGTTAAAAATTCTTGGAGAAAAAAAATTATAATTTTATTCTCTACTTTATTAATCTTTGCTATTCCATCAAATTTTGTCTTAGCTGATACATTTAAGTGGATTCAAAATGATTGGTCAGGTGGAGCAGATCCTGTAAATTTTCCTGTTCATCCTACTAATCAGACAGGCTGGATAAAGTTTTATTCTAAAGATGATGAAGTTAATGCTCAAACTGACATTCGTTTAGGTGTTGCCGGAACTGGATCAATTACTCAGGCGACTGATGCTGATTTTAGCGGAGGAACTTTCGTTAACACAATAATTGAAGGAACAGGTGAATCGGCAAAAGTAAGATTAGATTCTTTTATAATAAACGACATCAATTCCTGGGCACCTTTACCTTTAGCTCCTGCCGGTGTAAGATCTGGTGGTTCATTAGTTTATCCTGGCTCAGGTGATTATATTTATGCTTTCAGAGGAGGAAATAATACAGATTTCTGGCGGTATTCTATTTCAAATAATAGTTGGGAAAGTTTAGCTCCAGCGCCAGCAAGAGTAGGAGCTGGTGGTTCATTAGTTTATCCTGGCTCAGGTGATTATATTTATGCTTTAAGAGGAGGAGGTACCACTACCTTCTGGCGCTATTCTATTTCAAATAATAACTGGACATCTTTATCAGCAACTCCAGCTGGAGTCTCAGATGGTGGTTCATTATCTTATCCTGGCTCAGGTGATTATATTTATGCTTTAAGAGGAGGAGGTACTAATGAATTTTGGCGTTATTCAATTTCAGGAAATAATTGGCAAGTTCGTAATTCCTTACCTAATTCAGTTTCGGCTGGAGGTTCTTTAGTTACAGTAACCACAATTAATTACTTTTATGCTTTAAGGGGAGGAAATAGAACTGATTTTTGGCGTTCCTCTGTTTCTGAAGAAGCTTGGGAAACTCTAGAAAAAGCGCCAGCAGGAATAGATGATGGAGGCTCTTTAGTCTCTACTGGATCAGATTATATCTACGCTACAAGAGGAGGAAATAGTTCTGAATTTTGGCGTTATTCTATTTTTAGTAATGCTTGGATAGTCATGAATCCTACTCCATTTACTATAGGAGCTGGTGGTTCATTAGTTTATCCTGGCTCAGGTGATTATATTTATGCTTTCAGAGGAGGAAATAATACAGATTTCTGGCGCTATTCTATTTCAAATAATAACTGGGAACTTTTAGCTTCAACTCCAGCAGGAGTAGGAGCTGGTGGTTCATTAGTTTATCCTGGCTCAGGTGATTATATTTATGCTTTAAGAGGAGGAGGTACCACTACCTTCTGGCGCTATTCTATTTCAAATAATAGATGGGAAAGTTTAGCTTCAACTCCAAGTAGTGTAAGTGGCGGAGGTTCTTTAGTTTCTCCAGGATCTGGAGATTATCTTTATGCTTTTAGAGGAAGAAATACCACTGATTTTTGGCGCTATTCTATTTCCAATAATAACTGGGAAGTTCGGGCTAGTGTTTCAGAAAGAGTTGGAGCTGGCGGTTCTTTAGTCTATCCCGGATCTGGAGATTATTTTTATGCTCTTGTTGGCAATAACAATACTGACTTTTTGAGATACAAATTTCAAGGAAGTGGAACTTTTACTTCTTCAATCATTGATACTGGTCAAAATTCTGATTTTACTGTTTTAAATTTTACAATTTCGGAACCATTTGATACTGATTTGAAATTTCAATTAAGATCAGCACCAACTCTTGAAGGAATTTCTTTTGCTGATTGGTATGGTCCTACCAGTCTTAATGATTATTACACAACCTCAGGTCAACCAATTAATTCCATTCATGATGGAGATCGGTTTATTCAATACAAAGCTTATTTTGTTTCTAATGCAGTAAATCAAACACCTTATCTTGATGATATCACCATTAATTATCAATTTTATTATCCATCCGGTACTCTTACTTCTTCTCCTTACAATAGTACTTTCTTGACTAATATTTTAAAAAAGATTGAATGGCAAGCTGATAGACCTGATGGAACTAATATTAAATTTCAATTAAGAACAGCTCCTGATAATGGAGGAATTCCTGGAGATTGGACAGATTGGTTAGGACCGGATGGAACTTCAAATACTTACTTTACAGATCCAGATGGTAATGAAAGCATCCCAAATATTTTATCTGACGAAGAAAATGATCAATGGTTTCAATATAAAGTTTACTTGGAGACTTCAAATACTGGATTTACTCCAACTTTATCTAATCTAACCCTGACCTATTTTCTTGATACTGAACCACCTATTATTTCTAATGTCTCAACTGTTTTAAACTCGTCTTCAGTTATTATTAATTGGCAAACTAATGAACCAGCCTCAACTCAAATTGGTTGGGGTTTAACTAATAGTTTGGGTCAGCTGACTCCTGAAATTGATACTTCTTTAAGAGTTACTAATCATTCCCAAGAAATTACGCCTCTTTTAAGTTGTACAACCTATTATTATCAGACAATTTCTCGGGATAAAGCTGGCAATACTGGAACAAGTAAGATTTCTTCTTTTACAACTGCTGGTTGTCTAAACAACAGTTCTCCCGTTGCTGTTCGAAGTGAAGAGGTTCCAAAAAACACTTCAAAAACAATTTCTTTGGATAATTTAAACTTATTCGTTCCAAGTGGAGCAAGTGATAATGATGTTGTCTTTCAAATTCAGCAATTTAATAAAAACGATTTAAATCTTCCTCCTCCTTTTAGATTAATATCTGTTGGTAGATTTTTTTACAATCTAGAAGCTTTTTTGGATCCAATTAATAAAATTACCACATTTAACTCTCCTTTAAATATTACTATATTTTATACTCCTTCAGAAATTTCTGGAGTCGATGAATCTGAATTAAGGATTTATCGTTTTGATGGAACAGATTGGCGTCCCTTATCAGATTGTAGTATTAATCAAAGATTCAAAACTGTTACTTGTTCTACTCCTGAGCTTAGTATTTTTGCTCTTTTTGGTCCGAGATTGTTAAGTAGCGGAGCACCTTCTGAAGCTTATCAAAAGCCATCTCCTCCTTTAAAAGTTTTAATAAATAATGGTGCTCAATATACAAATACTCCTTTAGTGACTTTAAATTTAATTGGTGGTTTAAATACCACCACAATGGTGATTTCCAATAACCCAGAATTTGAAGGTCTAGGTTCAACTGGTCAAATTCCTTATCAATCTTTTTATTTTTGGAATCTATGTCAAGGAAAAAAAGAATGCATTGAAGGAGAATATAAAGTTTATGTAAAATTTTTCACTTCATTTGGCCAATCATCAGACGTTGTTTCATCTAGTATCATTTATCAAAAAGAGATTCCAAAAGAAACAAAGGAAGAAAAACCAATACCTAGAGAGATACCAAAAGCTAAAAATGAATTTTGTTTACCTTATCTTTCTAAATTTATTAAATTTGGCGCTAAAAATAACTCTGAGGAAGTAAAGAAACTTCAAGTCTTTTTAAGAGATTATGAGGGATTTAAGGAGATCAAAGAAACTGGTATTTATGATAAGAAAACATTTGATGCGGTAATAAAGTTTCAAGAAAAATATGCTAAAGATATTCTTTTACCTTGGGGATTAACAAAAGGCACAGGCCATATTTACAAAACAACTATCAAAAAAATCAATGAACTTTTCTGTCAGAAAAATCTGGTGGAAGCAGGTGAAAAATTGGATGAAAAGCCTAAAAAATTCTGCCCCTATTTTACTAAGATTCTGAAATTAGGTATGAAAGATCCTGAAGTGAAAAAAGTCAAAGAATTCCTTAAAGAACAAGGTTTATTTGAAGGAATAATTGATAATAATTTTGACCAAACTCTTTTTGAGGCAGTAAAGAAATTCCAATCTCAATATTCAAAAGAGATATTAGCTTATTGGAAAATAACTAAACCAACAGGTTATTGGTATTTCGCTACCATAAGAAAAGCAAACCAACTTAAAAGATGTGAATAAGCACATTTTAGATAAAAACTATCTAATGTGATTTATTGGAAGCGGATAGATAAGAATGATCCTGATAAAAGAAATTATTTGAGTCTTAACAACGATAGCTCAAAAGAAGATGTTGAGCTAATTTATAATAAATCAAGATTTAATTTTTACTTTTCAAAATGCAACCATTTTTATCAATTATTATTCCAGTTTATAATGAAGCAAAAAGAATAAATAAAACTCTCCTTTCAATTAATGAGTATCTTAAAACAAAAGACTATTCGTATGAAATTATAGTAGTCAATGATGGTTCTAAAGATGAGACAATTCAAATAGTTAAAAGTTTAATGCCATCAATTAAGAATCTAATTTTATTAGATAATAAAAAAAATTGCGGTAAAGGTTATGCTGTAAAACAGGGAATGCTTTCATCTCAAGGAAAATATCGAGTTTTTACTGACGCTGACAATTCAACTTCAATTGATCATTTTGAAAAAATGCTTCCCTGGTTCGAAAAAGGCTATGATGTCGTTATTGGCTCTCGAAGAATTAGTGGCGCAAGGATTGCTATTCATCAACCTTTTTGGAAAGAATTTTTAGGAAGAATAGGAAATTTAATAATTCGTTTAGTCGCAATTAAAGGAATAAAAGACACTCAATGTGGATTTAAAGGATTTACTGCAAAATCAGCAGAAGATATCTTTAAACGTTTAACAATAAATCGCTGGGGTTTTGATATTGAAGTATTAGCAATAGCTAAAGCCTTGGGCTATAAAATTAAAGAAATTCCTGTATATTGGATAAATGATCCGATGACTCATGTTCGGCTAAACACCTATTTTCAAGTTCTTTTTGAAACTTTTAAAATTAGATGGAATTTAATTGTTAATAAATATGACATTTCTAAAAAGAATTAATTTAACATTTTTAAAAGAGAAATATTTCCAATTATCTCTTATTATCATTTTTTTAATTTTTCTATTTTTTTATAGTTGGATAATTCTTAATGTTTTTGATAAAAATGTCCTTTATGGTGATGAAGTTTTTTATTGGGAGCAAGCAAAAAAAATTAGAGAAGAGTTTAAATTTATAAATTTCCAAAACACTCAACCATTGCTTTATCCGATCGTTTTATCTTTATCATTTCCTTCAGTTGTCGCTTCAAGACTAATAAGTGTTTTTTTATTTTTAATAGCAAATCTTTTATTTTTTTACCTAAATAAAAAATATATCTTTATTAAAACTACCAATCCAAAACTTTATGAATTCTTTAGTATTTTACTCTTTTTTATCTTTCCTTTAACTGTATTTTTTGCTACCTCAATGCATACCGAATCTTTATTCTTTGTCTTTTTATTTTTAACACTCATTGTATTTTTTAAAATTTTATCTTTTCAGGACTTAAAACAAACGAAAGTTAAGAATATAATTTATTATCTTCTTTTTGGATTTTTTTTAGGTTTAACAATGCAGGCAAGAATTGTTGGAGTTCCACTCTCTCTATTTTTAATTCTTTATTTACTCTTTCTAAAAAAAATAAATAAATTTTTTGTTTTTTCCTTTATTCTTTCTTATTCTATATTTATTCCCTATTTATTGTTAGGCGGATTTGAATTTTTATCTGCAAAATCATCTCCAGTCTTAATTTTAGAAAATACTATCCTTCAATTACTCCACCATCTTTTCAATATTTTTTATTTCTGGTGGCCATTTATTATTTTAATTTTTATAGGAATAATAGAAGCTTTAAAAAAAAGAGATATTTTATTAAGATTTTGGGTTTGGTTTTTTCTGTTTTTTTTATTTTTCAGTGTTTTAACCGAACTCTTCTTTTTAAGATATGGGATGCTTTCTGTTCCATCAATTATTGTTTGTCTTTTCATTGGCTATGATAAACTTCGTCAAAAAATAAATAAAAAATTGTTATTTTTAATTTTTTTAATTCTTATTTCTTTACAGATAACAACAATCTTTAAATTTAAAAATTTCGCTTTAGCAAAATTTTATTATTCAAATTGGTATTTTATAAAACCACCAGAAGACTGTCTTGAAATCAAAGATCTTCTAGTTTCAGATAGAACATCTGATAAATTTGATATAGCTCAAATAAAATTACCATATTTTGAACAACCACCATATAAAGTCTATGAATACTTTTTTATTTTTTCTCCAGATAAAGAATATAATTATCTGATTTTAAATTACATTGATGATATTTATGCTTTAGCTATTAATGGAGAAAAAATTATCAAAGAAAAATCAGAGCCATTTAAAGCTCAAATTATTAGACATAACTTTCTTCCTGGAGAAGAATACGGGGTAAATATTTTAGTTGGAAATCAAATTAACATAGGAGGAATTGGACAAATTTTAATATGTTCAAAGAATCCATATCAAAAATAAATTTTTTAAATTTAATTGCGGTTTTAGTTATTGTTTTTAGTATTAGCATTATTATTTTTGGTTTCTGGAAATCCGATCTTTCTTCTTGGGATATGCCTGGGCATGTTTTTGCTTCATATTATTATCAAAAATATCTTTGGCCATCCTATAGTGGCTGGAATTTTTTAGCTTTTAATGGTTATCCTCAAGGCTATCTTTATCCATCATTCTTTCATTGGTTGGTTGGCGGATTGGCAAAATTAATTGGCCTTACCCTCTCTTTTAAAATTATTTTAACCTTATCTTTACTTCTTTTACCTTTAAGTATTTTCCTTTGGCTTAAAAGTTTACTAAAAAATAAAAAAGAAGAAATCTTTTTAGCCTTGATTTGGATTTTTGTCTTCTTCTTTACTGTTAAATATGATATTGGCGGAGATTTTTATAGCACTTTTTCTATAGGATTGGTTACCGCTCAATTTACTTTACCATTTGTTTTTTTATACCTTTATTTCTTAAAGAAGAGCTTAGAAGATAAAAAAAACTATATTTTTTCTAGTATTTTTTTAAGTATCGTTATTCTATCTCACGCTTTTATTGGATTAGGAACTTTAATTTTCTCTTTCGCCTACTTTATTTCTTTTTTCTTTAAAAAACATGAATTTTTCTGGTTCATCTTGCATTTTATTTTTTCTTTTTTATTAACAGCTTTTTGGATAATACCTTATCTTTATTTTTCTAAATACTCTCATGGAGTTATTGTTGGCAAAGAGGTTCCCCTTCATCCTATAATCTTTATAGTTTTTTTTGCCTCTTTAATTTACGGAGTAATTAAAAAAGATTATGCCATAAAATTTACTTTGATTTTCTTAATATTTTTTTTCCTATTTTTTGGTTTAATTCAAATTCTTACTTATAATAAGTTTTTAGAAAAATCTATTCATCTATATAGGTTTTTAATTTTTATTTATATTTTAATTGGATTAACAATCTCTCGTCTCTTTTTAAAAAAACCAAAATTTGGCATTATTTTTTCTTCAATCATTCTTTTAATGGCAATTTTCTTTTCTTTCAAAACTATTTTTCCTTTTTGGGAAAGGAAAGTAGAATTTAAAGTTGTTGGTTTTAAGGAATATCTTGGTCTGGTACCAAGCGAGATTGACGATTATTTCTTTAAAAACCGAGCACCTCATGTTTTAAGTCATCATTTTTTATTAAATGATCATAAACTTTTAAATGGACTTTTTGTTGAATCTTCATCTAATTCTAAATCTATTCAAAGTCTGATTACTGAATTGTACAAAAATCCTTTTAATTGGGGCTTATTTAGTTATGAACCAAATCAAGATCTAATTAAAGAACATTTAGATTATTTGGGAGTTTGTTGGATTATGAGTTATTATCCTTTAGAACAAATTCAAAACTCAGATATAAAATATTCTTTAATCAAAGCACCTTTACAAATTAAAATAGACAAAATTTCTTGGTCTCAAAAAATTTTTATCTATTTTTTACCTGAGAGTTGTCATCAATTTAAAGTTGTTACTTTTCCTGAAGGAGTTTTACTGAAAGATTGGGAGAAAGAAATTTATCAATGGTGGAAAGATAAAATGAAGTTAAAAAAACCATTAATAGGTTTTAAAAATAAGAAAGATAAGGAAGATTTGTTAAGAGAAGATTTCGTTTATCAGAAGGATGCCTCAGTTGAGCTAATAGAATTTAAACCTCCAGCTTATTATAAATTTAAAATTTCTTCTCAATACCCTCAATTTGTTTATTTAAA
The DNA here is from genome assembly GCA_938030745.1 of uncultured Patescibacteria group bacterium. GTDB lineage: Bacteria > Patescibacteriota > Patescibacteriia > UBA2591 > CALHIP01 > CALHIP01. The sequence continues at coordinate 14,496 of CALHIP010000021.1, forward strand.
AATTCCTTATTTTCCAAATTGGCATGCCTATCAAAATGGAAAAGAAATTAAAATTTATCGAGCTTCTCCTTCTTATATGATAATTAAAGCTCAAGGAGAGATTGAACTCAAATTTGAGAAATCTAATTTAGAAAAAATAAGCCTAATTATTTCAATTGCCAGCTTTTTCTTTATCCTTTTATTAGGAAAATGGTTTAAAAAGTTATCCACAGTTGACTATTGATTTAAAAGTTTATTAGTATATAATAAAAAAAAGATAAATATGGTTAAAAACAAAAAATTTCTAAAATTCTCTAAAGGTCAGAGTTTTAAAATTTTATTTTTTCTTTTCATCACTGTTTTAATTTTAAATGTCTGGTTTAATGTTAAATCAGCCTTTTCTTTGGATTTATGGTTAGAAAGCAAAAATTGGTTCACAGTGAAAGAATTTCTGGTTTATGACAATTTCATTTATCAAGTAGGGAAAACCATTTCTACTCCGGTGACAAAACTTTTTGGTAAATTTTTTGTTGAATTTCCTTATGGAGTGACTGATTTATATTTTAAAGCAAGACATTTCATCCCTTGGTATACTCATTTAATCAAAAGTCCCTGGATATTAACTAAGTTTAATTTAAAAGTCTTTGGTGGCCAATCAATTGATATTCCAGAACCTATTTATTTAACTTCAG
>CALHIP010000022.1 GCA_938030745.1 uncultured Patescibacteria group bacterium
TTTTTTGAAAAATAAATTTCGTAACCCGAATTTATTCCTAAACCGCTTGGATTAAAAAAAATTGCTTTGCTTCTTTCAATATTGGTTAAATAACTAAAAAGATAAAAAAATAAGAACATATATTCTATAATAAAAAAAAAATTAAAAAATGTCAATAAAATAAAAATGGGGGTGATAAGGCTCACCCCCAAAAAGCCATCCTTATATTCTAAGATTTAGTTAATTAGTTGTGAAGTACGAAGAAATTCCAATATGTTTCATCAAAGAAATCATCAGCGCCAGGAGCGATGTCATACATTGGATAATTATCACCTACTTCATTCAATCTTCCCCAACCAGCAATTCCATATTCTTGGGCTGCCCCAGTGCCAGGGTCATAATAAACACCAATGTGAATCGTCCCAGAAACTCCTGCTTCACCTTCCCAATCAAGATAAGGACATTCATCAGCACCACCCCATGTCATTGCGTTCAAGCCCGGCTCATCAAACTCAAGTTCGCCATAGAAAAGATCTTCTTCCGGAGATTCGTCACTATTATAAGCAAGACCAGTATAAGGATTGGTGGGGAAATTACCAAATTTATCTTCAATCAATGGGTCTCCGCCAGGGAAATAATAAGCCATTAATCCATCTGGCTCCATCGCTCCTGCTAAATCCGAAGAAGGATATTGTCCCATATGGTCAGTTGCCCAGGCTTCTAAAGCAGTCTGAATTACATGCATATTATTTCTAACACTGGTTCTTCTTGCTCTTTCTTGGAAGAGGGCGAAGTTGGGAATAATAAGTGCTAATAGGATACCGATAATTAAAATTACTACTAATAATTCAATTAATGTAAAGCCTTTTTTATTTAACATGGTTCACCTCCATTTTTTTATTAAACAACCACATTGTGGTCTCTCCATTTATAATTATAATAAGAATTTAAAAAAAGTCAAGAGATTTTTTAAAAATTTTTATTAATTTAATTTCTTATTTTTCAATATCTTATGAATTTCTTAAAATTTTTTAATTTTAAATTTAATGAAGGTAATTAAAATAAAAAAACTCTCGGTGACGATCTACTCTCCCGTGGCGTTGCCACCACAGTACCATCGACCCTGGAAAGCTTAACTTCTCTGTTCGGAATGGGAAGAGGTGTTTCCTTTCCGGTATAGTCACCGAGAGTTTTACACATTTAAAATGTAAAAGAAGCAGAACCTTCAAGCCGAACGGCTGATTAGTACCCCTTGGCTAAAACCCTTGCGGGTCTTACACCTGGGGCCTATCAACCAGGTAGTCTACCTGGAGCCTTCAGGGAGACCTTATCTTGGGATGGGCTTCCCGCTTAGATGCTTTCAGCGGTTATCCCTTCCGGACATGGCTACCCAGCGATGCGGCTGGCGCCACAACTGGTACACCAGAGGTCCGTCCATCCCGGTCCTCTCGTACTAGGGACAGCTTCCCTCAGGTCTCCTGCGCTCGCGATGGATAGAGTCCGAGCTGTCTCACGACGCTCTGAACCCAGCTCACGTACCGCTTTAATGGGCGAACAGACCAACCCTTGGGACCTGCTTCAGCCCCAGGATGCGATGAGCCGACATCGAGGTGCCAAACCGGGCCGTCGATGGGGACTCTCGGGCCCGATCAGCCTGTTATCCCCGGAGTACCTTTTATCCGCTGGGCGATGGCCCTTCCACTCAGGACCACCGGATCACTAGGCCCTGCTTTCGCACCTGCTCGACCTGTCGGTCTCACAGTCAGGCCGGCTTATACCCTTACGCTCTCCACACGGTTACCGTCCGTGCTGAGCCGACCTTTGGGCGCCTCCGTTACCTTTTAGGAGGCGACCGCCCCAGTCAAACTGCCCACCTGACACTGTCCTTTGCTGGGATTCACCAGTCAAAGTTAGGATTTCAACAAATTCAGGGTGGTATTTCACCGGCGGCTCCACCCGGACTGGCGTCCGAGCTTCATAGCCTCCCACCTATCCTACACAGAATTTGCCGAAACCCAATATCAGGCTGCAGTAAAGGTTCACGGGGTCTTTTTGTCCTATCGCGAGCAGGCGGCATCTTCACCGCCACTACAGTTTCGCCGGATCCCCCGTCGAGACACTGGCCCACTCGTTACGCCATTCATGCAGGTCGGAACTTACCCGACAAGGAATTTCGCTACCTTAGGACCGTTAGAGTTACGGCCGCCGTTTACCAGGGCTTTGGTCGGGAGCTTCGCCTTATCGGCTAACCCCCTTCCTTAACCTTCTGGCACCGGGCAGGCGTCAGGCCCTATACTTCGCCTTACGGCTTGGCAGAGCCCTGTGTTTTTGTTAAACAGTCGGCAGGCCCACTTCACTGCGACCCTTCGGAGCTTATCACTCCAAAGGGCACCCCTTCTCCCGAAGTTACGGGGTCAAATTGCCGAGTTCCTTAACGGGGGTTACTCCGCGCGCCTGTGGATACTCACCTCGCCCACCTGTGTCGGTTTCCGGTACGGGCACTTTAATGCCTGGCATAGAGACTTTTCTCGGCATTCGGTCCGGCGGAGTTCACCTGTAGAAACTACAGGCTCCCGTAATTACGGTGAATTTATTGGCACGGATTTGCCTATGCCATTCACCGTAACTTAGACCGCCTATGCCAGCAGGCGGCTCCGCCTTTCCTCCTGCGTCATCCCATAGCTCATAACGGCATTAAAGTGGCAGCCGAATGTTGACGGCCTTTCCATCACCTACGCCTTTCGGCCTCGGCTTAGGTCCCGGCTAACTCTGGGCGGACGAACCTTCCCCAGAAACCCTTGGGCTTCCGGCGACCAGGATTCTCACCTGGTTTATCGCTACTCGTGCCGGCATAATCACTTCCGCTTCGTCCAGTATAGCTTGCGCTATACCTTCAACCTACAGCGGAACGTTCCCCTACCGCTTCCTTGCGAAAAAATCGCAAGGAAACCTACGGCTTCGGTGATTGGCTTAAGCCCCGATAAATTTTCGGCGCTGAATCGCTCGGCTGGTGAGCTGTTACGCACTCTTTAAAGGATGGCTGCTTCTAAGCCAACCTCCCAGCTGTCTGAGCGATTCAACATCCTTTTCCACTTAGCCAATACTTTGGGACCTTAGCCGGTAGTCTGGGTTATTCCCCTCTCGGCAATGGAGCTTATCCCCCACTGCCTCTCTCCCCGGATAAGTATAGTGGCATTCGGAGTTTGGTTGGACTTCCCTGAACATAGTTCAGGGTTACCCATCCAGTGCTCTACCTCCACTATACAATCCGGAGGCTGCCCCTAGAGGCATTTCGGGGAAAACCAGCTATCACCCGGTTTGTTTAGCCTTTCACTCCTACCCACAGATCATCCGAGGGTATTGCAACACCCACCGGTTCGGGCCTCCATCGGTTGTTACACCGATTTCACCCTGTCCATGGGTAGCTCACCGGGTTTCGGGTTTAATGCCGGGAACTTAACGCCCTTTTCGGACTCGCTTTCGCTACGGCTCCATCCAAGGCTATTAACCCTGGACTTAACCTCGCTCCCGACATTAACTCGCCGGCTCATTATGCAAAAGGCACGCAGTCACTGTAAATTTTAAATCCCAAAAGGGAAATAAAATTTACAGCTCCTGCTGATTGTAGGCCCAAAATTTCAGGTTCTATTTCACTCCCCTCCCGGGGTTCTTTTCACCTTTCCCTCACGGTACTAGTTCACTATCGGTCAGTGGGTTGTATTTAGCCTTAGGAGGTGGTCCTCCCAGATTCCCACGGGATTCCACGTGTCCCGCGGTACTTGGGAACCTAACCAAGAGAGACATCCTGGATTTCGCCTACAGGACTTTCACCTTCTATGGTTCGCCTTTCCAGGACGATTCGGCTATCCAGGATGTTTTGTAACTCTCCTGCCTCCCGACAGCCGGCACGGTTAGGCCCCACTACCCCGCCTAGGCAACGGCTGTCGCCTTTAACACCTAGGTCGGTTTGGGCTCTTCCCCTTTCGCTCGCCGCTACTCAGGGAATCGAATTTTCTTTCTTTTCCTCCCCTTACTGAGATGTTTCACTTCAGGGGGTTCGCCTCCTTAGGATTGCTCCTAAGGATAATAGGATATTACTCCTATTAGGTTTCCCCATTCGGGAATCTCCGGATCACAGGTTGTGTGCACCTCCCCGGAGCTTATCGCAGCTTACCACGCCCTTCATCGCCACCCACTGCCGAGGCATCCATTTTGGGCCCTTAGTATCTTGAAGGTTCCGCTTCTTTTACCCAATTTTCAAAGAGCAAAATTTATCTTTTATATAAATATAGTTAAATTTTTTGAAAAGTCAAGAAGAATTTTTTTCTTTTTTTCTTAAATTATTTATCTTTTCAAAAGTAGTAGTAATCTCATCCCAAAGAATATCGTAATTTTCACTATGAAAACTTTCGGCGATCTTTTCAATGTTCAAAAAATTAAGAAGAATAGGTTTTTTGAAGGGAGTCTTTATTTCCTCTTTTTTACATAATTTTTTTATTAATAACAAAATCTCTTCTTTCATATCCATATTTTTAGATACAAAAAAATAAGAAAAGATTCCTAAATTAAAAAGATAATTTAAAACTAAAAAACCACTTCCGAAAAGTATTGACCAGAAAATTAAAAAAATAGAATTCAAAATTGTTGGAAAGTCGATAGTTTAAACCAAAATTATATTCGTAATCAGTAGAATAGATATTTTCCTTGTTAAAAATTAACACCTTTTTTAGACCAAAAAGAAACCTCATTTTCCCAAAGGAAGAAATAATACCATAGGGAAAAATTATTTTTATCTCGAAATTATTTTTATCCTTTATAAAAATAATTGGTTTTAGGGAAAAAAGATTATTAAAAATAAATCCATAAAAATTATAATGGGAAATTAAACAATAGCCGCCGATAAATTGCCAATTTTTTTTGCTCGCTTCTTTTTGATAATTAATTAAAAAAAGAAAAGAGTGTCTTTGAATTTCACCTAATGTCTTTTTGATAGTAAAATTTAATTGATGACCTTTAAAATTATTACTATCAAAAGGAATAAACTCCGTTATAATTTCAAATTTCTCTTCCTCTCCTTTTAAAAAACCAATCTTAAAAGGTAAATATTCTCTTTTTTCAATAAAGTCTTGATTTAAAATATTTCTTCTTTTTATATAAAATCGTTGATAATTAACTCCTAAACCAATTTTTCTTTTACCAAAATTATAACCAATACTGAAAGGTAAATTATGATAATTTAAAAAAGTAAATTTTTTGCCTTTTTTTTCGTTACTAAAAAGATAATGGTAGGCAATGTCTAAAAAATAATTCTTTTGACCAATTTTAGTATTCAGAAGAGTTTGGAAAGTTATTGGAGAATTTTCATTTAGAAAAATATAGGGATGATAAGAAGCGAAGGAAAAAAGAAAATTTTTATCCCAGAAAAAAGTATTGGCGGGATTTAAAAAAAGGTCCGTTTCGGAATCGGGCAAAAGAGCAAGAAAGTCAATGCCGATGATATCTAATTGAGAACTAGTTGGAATTATTTGGGAAGAGAGGAAAAAGAATAGAAAAAAAATCACAAAAAAGGCGAAATAAGTGTTAAACGTTTATTTAAAAATCTTCGCAATTTTTTCAATGCCTCGTTGCGGATTTGACGAATCCTTTCCCGCGAAAGTTTTAACTCTTTCCCAATTTTTGTCAAACTTTCTGGATTTTCATAAGGTGCCAACCCAAAAGCCTTTTTAATTACTATTCTTTCCTTTTCAGAAAGGTGGGATAAACATTCGTCAATAATTCTTTTTAAACTAATTTTTTCAAATTGAACATCTTGAGTATCCTCACTAATGATTGGATTTTCCTCCGAAGATTCTTCATCTTCTAAATTAAAACGAGTTAAATTTAAAAAAATTAATGCCTGTTTAATTTCGCTCGTTCTTACTTTAAATTTCTTTGCCAATTTCTCTGGCTGGGAAAGAATCTCCGAAGATTCCCTTTTTATCTTCTTTGCTAATTTTTGAATTTTGGGTGGAAAATAAAAGATCGCTTCGCTAAAAATTGCTTCTCTTATTCGGTATTTAATCCTTTTAGCGGCGTAAGTGGCCAACCGAACATTTTTCTTTTCATCAAATTTGTAAATTGCTTCAATTAAACCCGTAACTCCTTCACCAATTAGGTCATCTAAAGATAAATTTTTCGAACGATATCTTTGAGCAATTTTCACTACCAATTTTAGATGGGATAAAATTAATTTAGAAAGAGCCTGATAATTATTTTTCTTTGCTTCCTCAATTAATTCTCTTTCCTCTTCCTTTGTTAAATTAGGATATTTCTGGGATAATAGAGAATAATAAGAAGAAACTCGGTCGGTCATTATTCTTTAAGGCGAAGAGGAATAAGATAAATCTCCTTTCCTCTTTTTATTTTAAAAAGAATCGACTTGCGCTCTTTTAATCTTTCTAAAGTTCGATAGTAATCATCTAAATTTTTAATTTTTTCTTTCTGAATTTCTAAAATAATATCGCCTGATTGAATTCCTGCTTCTTCGGCGGGAGAATCGGGCTCAACCTCTTCAACCACTACACCTTCTTTACTCTCTTTCACTTTTAAACCAATTTCTAAAACTTCCTCTTTTTTCAGTTGAGAAACTTCTTCAGGCATCTCGCCCAAAATTACTTCTACTTTCCGAATTTTGCCATCGCGATAAATCTCTAATTCCACTTTAGTTTTGGGAGGAGTTTCCGCAACCATAAATCTTAATTCATCAACAGATTTTACTTTTTTACCTTGAAATTTTAAAATGATATCTCCGGATTTTAAATCAGCCTTACTTGCTGGTGAGTCAGGAATAATATCTCTTATTACTACTCCTTCCATATCTTTTGGCAAATCCATGGATTCTCTTAATTCATCAGTTAATTCCTGGAGATAGATTCCCAGATAGCCACGCACTACTTTTCCTTTTTTTAATAAATCCTCTTTTACCTTTTTTACTAAATTAATCGGTATGGCAAAACCAATTCCGATATTTCCACCCGAAGTGGTTTTAATTGCGGTATTAATTCCAATAACCTCACCTTTTAGATTTACCAACGGACCACCTGAATTTCCTGGATTTATTGCCGCATCCGTTTGAATAAAATCTTGATAAGTAGGTCCACCATAAAGAGCAACTCCTGTCCGATGTTTGGCAGAAATTACTCCTACGGTAACCGTGCCAGACAAACCAAAAGGATTACCAACCGCTAATACCCATTCACCTACTCTTACTTCATCAGAATTTCCTAAAGGTGCATAAGGTAATTTCTTTTTGGTCTCAATTTTTAACAAAGCGATATCAGTTTTGGGATCTCGACCAACTATTTTTACTTCTTTTTCTTTAAATTTTGTTCCGTCAGAAAGGGTAATAATTACCTTATCATAACCTTCAATTACGTGATTATTAGTGATCACATAACCATCTTCCGAAATTATCACTCCGCTTCCTAAAGTTCTTATTTTCTCACTAAATTCTTTGGGAAGAGGAAAATCTTTAAAGAATTCCCTAAAAAATTCTTCAAAGGGAGAAAAGAATTCAAAACGAGGGGTTCTTATTCTTATCGATTTTTCTGCCGAAATATTAACTACTGTCGGAATTATTTTTTCTGCAATTTCAACAAAAGAAAGGTTATTTACTGGTGGGTTTGGTTTAGCTTCTAAAATTGGTTGAGAAACAATTTGGGCATATAAAGAATTTTTTTCTTTTCCTTTAAAAGAAGAAAGAATAAATCCTAAAACAAAAGATAAAACACAAATAATAATTATTAAAATTATATTTTTTCTCATAAAAAAATTATATTTAAAAAATTTAAAAAAGTCAATCTTTAATATTAAAACCACGGGGCTCTTATATTTTAGGAGGGCTCTATTCTTGATGGTTGAAAGGAGGCATTATATGAGAGGCTGTGAGCCCCGTGGTTGATTGAAATTTTTTTAAAAAGTTATTATAATAATTTTTTTAAAAAAATCAAGGAGGAAAAATGAAAAAATACCGATGCACGATTTGTGGCTATGTGTATGATCCAAAATTAGGTGATAAAGAAAGAAATATTCCACCGGACACACCTTTTGAAGAATTACCCGCTGATTGGGTTTGTCCAATCTGTAGTGCTGATAAAAGTTATTTTGAACCAATAGAAGAAATTTAGGAGGTTAAAATGGTAAGAGAGGTAATCAAAGATATTTGGGCAGTAGGAGCAATTGATTGGGATAGGAGATTATTTGACGAGTTAATCCCTTTACCGGATGGCACAAGTTATAATGCCTACTTAATTAAGGGAAGTGAAAAAAATATCTTGATTGATACCGTTGATCCAACAAAAGAGAAAGAGTTATTGGAGAATCTGAAATCTCTTAATTTGAAAATTGATTATTTAATCTCCTTACACGCTGAACAAGACCATTCAGGCGCAATTCCTAAAATATTAGAACTTTATCCGGAAGCAAAACTCATTACTAATAAAAAGGGTAAAGAATTTTTAATGGATTTATTACTAATCTCCGAAGAAAAGTTTATTACCGTGGAAGATAATGAAAAAATCTCTTTAGGCAATAAAACATTGCAATTTATTTTTACTCCTTGGGTTCATTGGCCCGAAACAATGATTGCTTATCTTTTAGAGGATAAAATTCTTTTTACTTGTGATTTATTTGGCTCCCATTTGGCAACCAGTGATTTATTTGTAAAAGATAAAGAAAAGGTTTATGAAGCTGCCAAAAGATATTATGCCGAAATTATGATGCCTTTTAGAAGCCAAATAAGAAATCATTTAAATAAAATAAAAAATTTAGAAATCAAAATGATTGCTCCTAGTCATGGACCAATTTATTCTGAACCAGATTTTATTATTAACGCCTATGAAGATTGGATAAGCGATAAAGTGAAAAAGGAAGTTGTTTTAGTTTATGTCTCCATGCATAATAGCACAAGAGTAATGGCTGAATTTTTAATTAGTGAGTTAATAAATTGTGGGATTAAAGTGATACCTTTTAATCTAACAAAAACTGATATTGGTGAATTGGCAATTGCTTCGGTTGATGCGGCAACTGTTTTGATTGGCATCCCGACAGTTTTAACGGGTCCGCATCCGGCTGCCCTTTTTGTTATCTATCTTTTAAATATCTTGAAACCAAAGACGAAGTATTTAGGAATCTTTGGTTCTTACGGGTGGGGTGGAAAAACTTTGGAATTTATAAAAAATTTCACAACCAATTTAAAAATTGAGTTATTACCACCAGTATTAATAAAGGGATATCCCAAAAAAGATGATTTTCTTTTATTAAAGGATTTAGTAGAAAAAATTAAAGAGAAACTAAAAGCCTTAGATTTTTAGTTTTTCAATAACCTCTTTATTTAAAACAATTCCACCGGAGATAACTATTTTTAATCCTTCATCTATTGACAAATTAAGTTCTTTCACTTCTTCTTTCGGAACCAGAATTAACCAACCAGAAGTAGGGTTAGGAGTAGTTGGTAAATATATCAAATAAAATTCTCTTTTTTTATCTTCCGAAAATATTTTTTCTTCATTCATAATAAAACCAATCGTAAAAATTCCTTTGCGGGGATATTCAATGGCCACCACCTTTTTTAAAGATTTCCGATCAACAAATACCGCATTAGTTAACTGTCTTACGGAATGATAGATCTCTCTGACTAAGGGAAGTTTTAAAATGATATCTTCTAACAAACCAAAAAGCCATTTTCCTAAAAAACCACTAGTCAAGGCACCGATTAATAAAATCAAAAATAAAAAGAAAAGAAAACCTAAAATAGTTAATACCTCTTCTGGCAATTCTTTTAAAAAAGGCAAAATTTTAAATAGGGGAGTTAAAAAACCACCTAACTTAGAAATTAAAAACCAAAAGATAAAAATTGTTAATCCTAAGGGAACAACGATAACTAATCCTGCAACGAAATACCGGCGAAAAAACTTCACTTTTATTCAACCCAACGGGTTCGGTAGCGCATTTGAGTTATTCTTTCGGAATCCTTCGCATACCTTTCTAAAATGAGATTACCGAATTCCAAGGCATCAATCTGATAATCTTCTAATCCTTTTGCGGGAATTTCGGTAGGAGGCACAATATGAACACCAACATAAACTAAAGAAGAGATTGGTGAAGAAGCCGCCATCGAAATCGCCACCCGATTATCACCATCATAAAGTTCATTGCCAACCCTTTTTATTTTATTATTGCCCAATTTCTCATTAAGAGTATCCTTCACAATATCTAAAAGTAGATAACTTCTTAAAATTGCTTTTTCCACATCCACTTCAAAATGTTCGCCTAAAAAGTGTAGCATCTTGGGAACATAAGAATATCTTCTAACTTTTTGACTTTCTAAATCAACCGCTTCCTTTAAAGAGATGTCACAAGCACCAATAAAGGCAATAAGGGAATCGCCTAAGATATTATAAGTATCATAAGCAAATAAGGAACGAAGTTGTTCGCCGGTAAAATTGAGTTCTTCTTTAATAAATCTCGTCTTCATCTTCTCCTTTTACTATAACAATTTTTTTCAAATCGTCAATATAAATCTTTCTAACTGCCAAAAGAAAATTGTGGAAAAATTCTGTTTGATAATCGGGATAGGTCCAGGATAAATTTTGAAATCCCTTTTTTCTATATATCAAAGTAACTTCCGCATAAATTCCCTTTTGCAAATAAATCCGGTGGGCATAATTTTTAGTGGTTGCCAAAATAAAATTATTCAATGTCAAAATTCCCGGGTCAATATTTATCTTTCTTTTCTCTTTTTCTTTAAATTGTTCTTCAATCTCATTGGTTCTTATTTTTAAATCGGATAAAAAATCGGGCATAATTAAATTTTTAAAAGCAACCCATCTTCTTTTTAATTCTTTTCCCATCTCTTCTTCATAATAGTCAGTAAAATTGAAATCAATAATCTCGCTTTTTAAATCTACTTCGCCTAAAAGGGGAAATAAGATTTTATTTACTTCTTCTATGAGATTAATATCTTTAGTAATATAGCCAACCACTACCTTAACTTTCTGAGGAGGTTTTATTTCGGCCATAACCTTCGTGAAGGATGAGAAAATTTTCAATCTCCTCTTTTTTGGGCAGATCTTCAAAAGAGTTCAATCCAAAATATTTAAGAAACTCTTTTGTTAAACCGTATAAAAAGGGAGCGCCAGGTTTTTTTGCTCGGCCTTCAATTTTGATAAGTTTCTTTTCTAAAAGAATATTTAAAATGTAAGTGGAATCAACTCCCCGAATCTTCTCAATCTCCTGTTTAGTGATTGGCTGATGATAGGCAATAATTGCTAAAACCTCTAAGGCGGTTGGCGATAACCTCTTCTTTTTCTTATCAGCATAAAATTTGGTTAAATAATCACTATATTCTGGCAAGGTAAAAAGTTGATAGCCCTTAGCAATTTTACGGATGCGGAATACTCGATTAGTCTTCTCATACTCCTCATTAAGAAGAGAAATTATCTCCTCAATCTCTTTTTCGGAAATTAGAAGAAATTCCTTTAATCTTTTTTCACTAATTGGTTCACTACTAACAAAAAGGATTGCTTCAATTATTTTCTTAAAACCATTAGTCTTAAAGAAGTTAGTTAACTTTTCAAAATCTTTTTTCAATTGGAGGGGATAAAAATTATCCATTTACTAATTGAAAGGTTTTTAATAAGATTTTAACTGTCTTTTTAAGATTCTTTTGAGGCAGAAAGCAGGTTATTCGATTAGGAGAGAGAGAGAAACCATCGATATGGATCTGGTTCTTTGTTAAAGTAGCAAATAATTTCTCCAAAATCTCGCCACCCTGGCCAATCTCATTTCCTACTAAAGAAAAGGATGCCAACTTCTCTTTTTTCAAAATTTTCTTCCAACCAACTTCGTTAGCAATTTTTCCTAATAACTCTTCACATTTCTTTTTATCCTCTTCTTTCACAATAAAAAGCAAATCAAACTTTTCTTTTTCGGGCAATCCATGGGAGAAAAAAATTGGTCTTATTTTATTTTCTGCCAGATAACTGATTACTTGATGAAGGCATTTTGGTTTTTTGGAAATACTTATTAAACTAAAAAGAACTAAATCCTCTTGGTGGGTTATTCCTTTTACTTTTATCTCCTCAAATTCCAAATCCTTAGTAATCATTGTTTCTCCTTTTTTATTAAAAGAGGATTTTAAAATTAATTTTAAATTATATTTTTGTGCCAAAGCACAGGCTCTGGGATGTAAGACTTCGGCACCAAAATTACTAAGTTCAAACATTTCATCATAAGTCAATTTTTTTATCAATCTTACTTTTTTATATAAATTGGGGTCTTCGGTATAAACACCAGCAACATCACTATATATTTCACATCTTTGGGCATTTAAGGCAATTGCTAATGCCACTGCGGTAATATCAGAACCGCCTCTGCCTAAAAGGGTAATCTCTTTATCAAAAGAGACACCTTGAAAACCCATCACAATTGGAATAGTTTTCTCTTCTAACGCCTTTTTTAATCGATCACCATTCACCATTCTAATCCGAGCAGAAATAAAATTATTATCAGTAATTATTCCGATCTGGGAACCGGTAAAAGAAACTGCCTTTATTCCCATTTTTGTTAAAGTGATTGCCAAAAGGGAAGCGGATATTCGCTCGCCACAAGAAAGAAGCATTGCCAATTCTCTTTCTGGTGGAGCGGGATTTAATTTTTTTGCCAAATTTAATAAATTATCAGTTGTCTCACCCATTGCCGAAACGACAACGCAAGGCAAATAACCCTCTTTTAAGGTTTTTTTTATAATTTGAGCAACTTTTTTTATTCTTGATAGATTTGCCAAAGAAGAGCCACCAAATTTTTGGACAATAATCTTCATTTTAAACGGCTAATCGCCTCCTTTATCAATTTCTCATTAACGGTCAAAGAAACCCTTATATAACCTTCGCCATATTTACCAAACCCAGTACCGGGGGCGACCAAAATTTTTTTCTCTCTCAAAAGTTTTAAGGCAAATTTTAAAGATTTCTCTCTTTTTGGTAATTTTGCCCAGAGATAAAAAGTTGCCTTTGGCTTTTTAATTTCTAAACCGTATTCTAATAAAGCGGGTAATAAAAGATTCTGCCTTTTTAGATAAATTCTTCTTAATTTCTCAGGAAAATTATACTCATATTTTAAAGCATAAATCCCGGCTTCTTGGATTGCCTTAAAAGGACCAGTATCAACATTCTCTTTTATTCTCATCATGGCATTTATTAAATTCTTATTACCACAGATGAAACCAAGTCGCCAGCCACAAAGATTGAAACTCTTAGAAAAAGAATGAAACTCACAACAAAATTCCTTAGCACCTTTTACTTGGAGAATGCTTGGTGGTGGTTCTTCAAAATATATCTCTGAATAGACATTATCATTACAGATAAAAAAACCGTATTTTTGGGCAAGGGAAACTAAATCTTTATAAAAATCCAAATTGGCAAAGGCGGTTGTTGGGTTATTAGGAAAGTTAATAGTCAATAATTTTATCTTTCTTATCTTTTTTAGGTCATCTAAATCGGGTAGAAAATTATTTTCTTCTTTTAATGGAAGGGTGAAAATTTTGGCACCGACTAATAAGGGATTATTAAGATAGGGAGGAAAGATAGGATCAGTTGTAACATAAACATCCTCTTTATCACATACTCCCCAAATAAGATGGGCAACGCCTTCTTTACTGCCAATAAGAACTGCTATTTCCTTTTCTGGGTTTAATTTGACACCAAATCTTTGATAATACCATTCACTGATTGCTTCGCGTAATTCTAATTCACCGCGGTATTTTGGGTATCGGTGATTTTCCAATTTATTTAAGGCCTTTTTGAAAGCCTTAATAATATTTTTAGAAGGTGGTAAATCGGGATTTCCTTCACCAAAATCAATCAAACCTTCTTTAAATTCTTTTTTTAGGTCATCTAATTTTTTAAAGAGGTAAGGTGGCAAAAGGGTTATTCTTTTAGCGAAGGCTTCCATTTAAATTTAATAAATAAAAATTTTACGGAGAGGGTGGGATTCGAACCCACGGCACACCTTTTGGGTGTGCACACGATTTCCAGTCGTGCTCCTTCGGCCACTCGGACACCTCTCCTTTAAATATAAATATAATTAAACTTAATAAAATGTCAATATTTTAACTTATCGATTTCCCTTTATTTCAACTAACCTTTTTTCATCAATATTGGTAATCGGTTTATTTTCACAATTTGGGCAACATAAAACTTTTTTTCTTTCACTAAAATATCTCCATATACCAGAAGGTAGATTAAATAAAGCACCACAGATAGGACAATACGCTGGAAAAAATGCCGGTGGTCCAGGAATGTAATAATATTTTTCATCGGAAAAGACCTCAATAATTGTCTTACTTTTCTTAAATTTCATGACCCACCTCCTTTTTAAATTTAGGTTTTTTATTTTTTAATATCCTAATCCTGTTTAGGATTAATTTTTTTGATTAGAGAGGTTAAATCAAATTCCTTTTGGAAATTTAATTCTTTAATCCATTTTATGGCTTCAAGATAATTACCTTCACTAATTAACAGTTTTATTTTTGGTAAAGCATACTCCTTTCTCAATTCTTCACTTTTTTTAACAACTTCAAGGGGTATGTCAATATATTTTACTAATTTTTCTAAATCTGTTTGGGATAT
>CALHIP010000023.1 GCA_938030745.1 uncultured Patescibacteria group bacterium
TCTCTTTCACTTACATTTAAATAAAGATATCGACCATCTCGACTCAAAGCAATCCCATCGCCACCGTCTGCGGGGTTGAAGGAGCGGAAAATAATTGTATTATTCTCTAAATTAATCCTTGCTAAATCATAATCTGAACCTGGACCAACAGTTACGTAAATATATTTACCATAAGGATCAATAGCAATATCTCCTGGATTTGGAATACTCCAATTATAAGGAGAAACTGGGTTAAGATTTTCTGCTTGATATTTTTTCACAACATTACTTGTACGGCAACTAACAATTAAATATTGACCATCAGGTGTCACAGCACAAAAATCAGGAGAACGACAAGTTGAAATGGAGCGAACAACTTGATTGGTTTGAGTATCAATTTGGAAAATATCTTCATCATTATAATCATCATCGGTAATAAAGACGTATCGTTTATTCGGACTAATACAAGCGGCTTGAGGATCATCATCTGAGCTTGGAGGGGTACGAAGATTAATTGTGGTAACTCCAAGAGTATTAATATCAATCTTTAAAACATTGTGGTTATCATGATTAGCTACATAAGCCAAACCAGAATAGGCAAAAGTAGTAAAGGATCGAATATTTCCATAAACTTTTTGGCCATTAGCATTTTGGACAATCGCACAGAAATAATAGGTTCTACCTGGTAAAAGGTCTATTGCCACTTGAGAATAAGAAACTGGTGATCTGCCATTACCAAGAGAAATTCCACCAGTTGCTGGTACTCTTGTTCCAAAATTATCATTACAATTACCTGGATCCACTGTTGAGTACCTAAACCAGCCAATAGTATTTGAACCATTAGGATTGGCTTGAGCATTTAAAACTGCTTCATTTGAAGTAATATTTTTTGCTTCAAGAGTCTCTACTGTTGGAAGAGGAGGATTTACTGTTAAATTGTAATTTACTGTTCTAGATATTCCGCCACCGCTAGCAGTAATGACAATTGTATAAGCAGAAGGCGGTGTGGTTGATGAGGTATTAATAGTTAAAGTTGAGGAACAAGTTGGTGAACAAGAGGTTGGAGAGAAATTATAACTAACGCCAGAAATAGATGAAGAGGCAGAGAAAGAAACAGGTTGAGGATCTCCAGAAATTAATGTTGCTGTCAAATCTGTAGAAATAGATCTGCCAGCTTCTACTGAACCAGAAGAAGGAGAGACTGATAAAGAGAAATTAAATGGAAGAATAAAAGTAGCAGTAACTGATTTATCACTGTTCATTATTAAAGTACAGCTCTGACTAGTTCCAGAACAAGCACCTGACCACTCCTTAAATTCAGAGCCAGATTGAGGTGTTGCAGTTAAAGTAACTTGAGTGTTTTCCTCAAATGAAGAAGAACAAATAGAACCACAATTGATGCCAGATGGATTACTGGTCACTGTTCCCTGGCCATTTCCAGCTTTAGTAACACTTAAAGTATATTGTCGTGGCGGTGGAGGTGGTTGTTGAACCCTCACTTCTGCTGAATCAGCTAGTTGTTGACCATCTTGACTATAACAGGTCAAATAAAAAGTTGTTGTCTCAGTAAGACCAGAGATAGTTTTACTACCATTTAACTCAACACTACCAGACCACTGATCGTTTAAAGGATTAGCGGATGCTTGACAATTAGTTACTCCCGAGGTTGACCAAGTTAATGTTGTTTGACCACCAGAATAAATAAGATCTGGTGAAGCAGTTAAATCAACAGAAAGGGGAACTCTTTCTCTTTTTGAAGAAAATCTAGCATTGAATACTTGACAAGTTGATGGCGAAGAACAAGGATTGCCAAAATAATTTAAAATTTTTGTCCAACATTCACCTACTGGTTCGACTACTTGAGCTGTTCTAAATTTTTCTGGTAAATAACTTCCTGGTGGAACTGTCTTTTCCCAATAACAGAAAGCTCTTTTTTGACATTCGCTTTGCTTTAGATTTTGACAACCATGATGCCAGAAATCAGGCAGATCATATTCAAAATTAAGATAAAGGCTATAAGCTCTACCTTGATCTTCAACCATGTATTGATAGACTTGAGAAGGTGGTAATGCCTCATAAGTTAAATTTTCTGGATTAAAGCAAGTCTCACTACATTGCGGATCTTTTCTTGGACAATTGGCACAGCAATTATAGGTTGTTGGGAAAGAACCACAAGTTTTAGTTGCAAATTTATTAATTGGATCAGAAGGTAAAGGTGAAAGACCAGCTAATGTTAAATCTTGACCTAAACCGGTAAATGGACTCCAAGAAGGCCATTTAGAAACAGACATTCCTTTGATATAAGTTCCAGTTTCTAATCTTGGATAAAGATCCTTTTCTTTAGTATTTCTCAGAGGATACTCTTCTAAAGTTTGCCAGATAGTTCTTATATCCCAAATTCTTTCAAGATCGCGAATAAGCTTATCTTTTGGCGCATTACAAAATTCATCTCTTGGACAATCAAGATCTTTTAAACAACTTTTTGTTGATGAAAGATTACAGATTCGAGGATTTTCTATATTAATATTGAATCGCCAATTATTAATACTTTCTTTAAAAAGTTGCGAAGTTTCGGGTTTTGGATTATCAGATTGAGAAATAAGATAAAGATTGGTATAAATTCTGGAGGTAGTTAAATCAACATTGGTTGCTCCAACATAAATTGTTCGACCAACTTGAGCTGCTTTATAACCATCGACAATTAAATGAGAAACACCGCCAATTTCTCCTGGTGCATATTTTTTAACCCATTCTTCTGGTTTTAAATGTTCAAAATTAGAAAAGACTTTAAAGCCAATAACATCACCTAAGGTAGGAGAAATTGGATCTTTTAAGTGTTTTTCAATTTCTGTTTGAGAAAGAACTTTATGATAGAAAGCAATATCATCAATAAGACCTTGAAAATTTTGACCAATATAAAGGTCGCTTTCAGAATGAGAAATTCCTCCTTTTAAAGAAGATGTTTCTTTTTGTAAAACACCATTAAGATAAAGTTTAAGATTTCTTCCGTCATAATTTGCTGCTAAATGAGTCCAACTGACTTGAGGAATTTGCGGACCTTTTATTTCTGCTTTATTTCCTTCTTTATCAAAAAGCCAGAAATAAACCTCACTATTAATGATTTCTAGACCATAACCTTGACCAGTATTAGTAAGATCATCTTTTACTCCTTTTTTGAAAATAGAACCAGAAGGAATTATTAATTTTTTTGGAGAAATCCAAGCCTCTAAGGTGAAGTTTTCTGGTTCAATAGTTAAGTTTCGATTAACTCTTAAATAAGAATTACCATCAAAAGAAAGGGCTTTACCAAATTTACCATTCTTGTTTAATGAAACATTTCCAAAAATTTGAGCATTGTTGTCACCGAAAATAGTATAGTTAGGATTGTTATAGCCACTCTTGTTAGGAATAGAATTGATTGGCGACTGTCCTCCTTGTTGAATTTGCTGTAATTTTTCTTCGCCATCATATAAAAATGAAAGTGAGCCATCATAAACAGAGAAGAAATGTTCTTTTAATTTTCCTCTTTCAGTTGGTCCAGAAATTTCTCCGCCTTTAAGAATTGGCAAATCTCCTTCAAGACCAGCAGGACCAGCATCACGACAATATTTAAATTCAAAATTAGTTGTCAAATCTTTGTAAGGAGAACAATTAGGAAAATTAGTACATGGCCATGGATTTTCGCAAAGCCAAACTTCAACTTTAGCTTGACCTTCTTTAGATTGACCAACAGTTGAGGGCTTAAAGATAAGGTCTTTAGTAATAGTTGCTTTTGCTATCAAATAAACTGTACCATTTTTTGACTGAGATTCAGCAGTTTGTTGAGGATTATCACTATTGGTAATACTAACAATTGTTGGATCTGTTGAATGCCAATTCCAGGACCAATTATAAAGACCAGGAAGAGGTTGGATTTCTTGATTTTGATAATAGGTTCGAGCTTCAAAATCTTTTGTTTGTTTTGCTTTAGTAAATAAATACTCAGCTGGTTTAACTTTTATCTTTTCTAAATAACAAATATATTTACCAGTTTCAAATTGCCAACTTTTATCAAAAATCATTGCTCTTTCAAAAGGAGGTATGCTTTTTACTCCACCACTTATATTTCTTTCTCCAAGAAGAGTAATTCTATAAGTTGTTTTTTCATCTAATACATATTTTGGGACAAAATGAACTTTTGTTTTTCCTCCTTCTTCTTCAGTAAAGCGAAGTGAGAAATTATTTGTCACATCAATCCATTCTTTTTCTGATTTTTTCTCAATCTTAAAATTACCAGGGAAACTTTTTTCATCCATTTTCTGATTAAATAAAGCCCAGATATTAATATTCCGACAAAGACCACTACCAGTTGGATATTCCTTAATAATTTCTGGTGCAGTTGCCACTGTTAAACGAGCCTGATCTGATTTTCCTTGGGTTGTTGCTTTAATATAAACTTCACCTAAACCAATTGAAGAAGCAATTGCTCTTGATCTGGAAGGAGTGAGACTAGCTACTTTATCTGGATCCCAAGGATTAATTTTTCCTTTTGACCAATCCCAAGAGAAATCATTTGGTTCAAGATAATTACAATTAGCTGTATAAATTTCAGCATTAAAGGTTTGATTACCAGGATGGTTAATTTTTGCCTTTTGTGGATAAAGACAAACTTTATTTAATGGACAATCAGGAGTGTCCCTTGTTTTAAATAACCAAACATAATCATCAGCTGGTGAACCATCTTCAATACCATTTTTATTTCCATCAAGTTGTAAACCATTTTTATCCTTTATTCCATTTTTTCCACTTTTTAATGTTACTCGATAGATTTTATTGGCAATTAATGGATTTATTGGTTTAAATCGAAAACCAGTTGGATTATCTGGATCTGGTATTAAAGTTATCTCTCCTTGAAGAGAAGGTTCAGATGGACATAAAGGCTCATCAAAATTATTACCTTGACATTCTACAACAATAATATTATTAGAATTCAAACTATTCCGATCTATTACTCGGTTAAATTTAGCAACAATTTGAGCATTCCAACAGGCATTAGCTGAAAATTTAGAGGGTGAGGGTGATTGACCACCTAATTCACAAACATCACAATTCTCTTGTTCAATAACTTGTGGACCAGCTAAACTAACTTTTAATTTGCCACAAGTTCTTTTGTCTTCAGGAGTTTGAAGACAAGCTTTATTTATAGCTGGGATTTCAGCAATAATAAATGCCTCTCCAAGTCCTTTTGAAGTCGCAACTGTTGAAATTCCTATTTGAGGAGAAACAACAGCAACATTTATATTTGATGACCTCCATTGGAATCCATCAACACAAACTGATTTATTTTTCTTATCTCGAGCAAAACCAGTATAATTAACTGCTACATTTAAATCGCGAATAATTTGTAATGGCCTTGGCTGAACATCTATCCATTCAATTTCACATAAAGTATTTGGATCTTGAGCAGTTTTGAATTCTTGAACTAAACATTTTTTAGTTTGATCCCAGAAGCAAAAAACACTTTTGCCCTCTGGATCATCAAGAGAAACTCCCTTTTTTGATCTGATACCTTTTCCATCTGTATCAACAACAATTTCTATTTTATATGAAGTATTAGTTTTTAATTTACAGAGTCTAGGCCTAAACTCTACTTTATTATTTCCATCATTAGTAATTGTTCCAAAAAGATAACATCTTTTTTTATTGCCAATTGTTATTGTGTTTCCTTCATTAATTTCAGTACAACTTCCTTCTCGAGAGATTTTTAAAGATTCGTTATTGATACTATCAAAATCCATCTCTTCGGAAAATTCTAAAGTTAAAGCAGTGTTTAATCGAACATCATTTGGTCCTGTATCATCACAGAAAGAAGTTGATCGCCAAGTTGGTCTGGGACGACAACAGCGTGGTTTTCCTAAATCACAGCCATAATTATTTGAACCAGCTAAATTACAATCACTATCTTTTTGACAACCACAACAAAGTCCGCGATTATTTCCAGTACAAGGAGTTTGATTTGGATAGCATTCTAAATTTGGATCAAGAGTCTTGCAAGGATCATTTGGACCTCTTAAAAATGGATCACAACAACAACGACAATGACTTATTTGAGTAAGACATCGATTCTTTGCTTTAAGCCAGAAGCAATGAGAATATTTTTGACAATCATTTTGATTATTAATTTCCTCACAAATAACATTTCTACAAGTGGAACCAATCCATTGACAATAAGGAGAATTTCTTTCACATTCATCTTTATTAAATTGAGAACAATCACATTCTAAACAAGGATAAACATTGTTTGGCTGACAAATACCTCCAACTGGACAACCTTCAATATCTTTTTTGCAAGCTTCACCAGCTCCAGCACTCCTTTTTCTGACAATAAATGTTTTTCCATTGCTCCATAAAATTTCTCCAGCTTTTGTTACTTTTTTGACTTTAACTAAGCCACTTTGGGCTAAATCAGGCGGTGTTCTTTCAATTTCAATTTTTTCATTTTGCCAAAGTTTATAATAACAACCAGCTCTATCACAACCATCACAAGCTTCTTTTTCATCTTCAAATTCAGAACCTTCTTTACCATTAAAAAACACTCCATCATTTATTCCTTTTGAACCAAAATTTTTTCCTTCAAGAACAACTGAAATCAAATTTTTTTCTAAATCTGGCTCACAAGGATATCCTTGATTTGGATTAACTTTAACTAAACAAGGTCCTATCTGACCTGTTGTGATCCAAAAATCAGCTAAAGCAAATTTTTTTTCAGGTGGACGACAGCGATTATCAATTTCACATTGATTATCGCAATTTTGCCAATCAACACAGACTTTATTATCTTTGCGACAACAAGGAGTAGCATCAGGACAATCATTATTGTCTTGACAAGAAATAACACCGGTTGGTGTACCTGAGGCAGGTGGAGTAAATTCAGTATAGGCAGTAGAAGTACCTTTTACTGCTCTAACTTTGAAAGAATATGGTTCTTTTAAAAAATTACCTGTTTTATCAACAAACTTATAAAAATTTCCTTCGAGAGTTAAAGAAAAATTATCATTTTTTTCTTTCTTTTTACAAAATTTACCATCAGAAAGGATTTCTAAATTGAAACATCCACCAGTTGGCTGACCTTTTTTAATACCACAACTAGCATAACAGGAAAAATTATCTTCATCTGGTGCTTTTCGCCAAATTTCAAATTCAGTAGCTAAATTTTGTGGATCAGAAAATTGCCATTTAAGTGTTATTTTTTCAGTTGTTGGATCAACAACCTTTAGATCGGTTGGTGGACCAAAACGAACACAACAATTATCATAACAGGCAGTCCCAATACAAGGTGGATTCTTACAGCATTTATCATCATTGTCTTTACACCCACAACAAAGTCCTTTTTGAGGAGGTGAGATAGAATTACAATTTTTTGTTGGATCACATTCTAATTCAAGTTCTTGACAAGTATCTTCATTTTCATCAGGAGTATTTGGATCATCTGCTCGACAACAACAAGCACAAGGTGCAGTTTGATCATTTCTAACACAAGCTGTTCCAGGAGCTAAAGCACAATCTTTTACTCCGGAATAACATCCAAGAGCTTCATTGTAACAGACATCACCTAAACGACCAGAAACTCTGCCATAACAACCACTTGTGTCAAATCGACAAGTACCAGTACAAGAAAGTTCACCGCTTTCAAAACCTAAATCTCGACAAGTTTTATTACCTAAATTTATTTTTGGTTGACATTTATTATCCTGCCATTGACATCCTTCATAATTTTCACAATCTTGTTGATTATTAAATCTTTTACATTCTTCCTCTGATGCACCAGGATCACATTCCTCGTTAGGATCAATTCTGCCGTTACCACAAAGAGTTTTACATTCATATCGATCAGGATTTTCAGATATTTTGACACAGCGACCAGCACAGCAAATAGGATATTGACCTTGACAGGTATTATTTTCCCAAGAACAACCTTCATATCTTTGGCATTCATCCTGATTTTTAAATTTAGCACAATCTTCTTGACAACATTGTCCACCATTACAAGGCTTTGTCTCATCACCTATTTCACAAGAATAACAGCAGAAAGGACCACTATTTTTTTGTTTACAAATTTCATTTTCTCTACATTTCTCATTTTTTGGAACACCATTTTCATCACAACCGCAACAGACACCATAAATTTCAATACTTTGACATTTGTTATCTCTCCAATAGCAACTTCTTTCTTTAAGACAATCTGCTTCATTAGTTAGATTGCTACATCTTTTATTTTTATAACAGATTTGATTTGTTGCACAATTAAGATTGTTTGGACAACCTGCTGTTGGTGTGCAACAACAACGGCATTCAAGTGAACCATTAATACCACTTAAACATTGATAGGGAGGAAGACACCTCTCATTTGTGCAAGTATTTGGATCTAAAAAGCAGGCGGAACTAAAGCCACCTCTTGGCAGACAAGGAGAGATAAAACTTAAAGGATTAGAATATTTGCCATTACTATCTTGAACTTTTACTTGATATGTAGAAGAAGAAAGACCAGGTACTTTAATTTTAATATTTTTATTAGTCCAAGAAGAAATTTCTGCTTCAATTCCATTAAAGAAAACCTTACCTCGGCTTGGACCAAATCTATCACCTGATAAAATTTTTTCATCATCTTTTTTTCCACCCCTTAAATTAGTGCCTGGACAATAAGGTGTAATATCACAAAGAATTGGCCCTGGTTCTTGATCATTTACTTGGAAAGTCTGACTTCTAATATTGCTATATTTTCCATCACTTGTTTTGACCTGAAGATAATAATTACCAAGAGCAATATCATCAGGAATAGCAACAACAATTTCATTCTCTTTCCAACCAGCATCTTCACAGATTAAATTTCCTTCTATTCTTTGACGGGTTGTTTCATTAATAAAATAAACTTTACTTTCTTTACTGTTATACTTCCCAAATCTTTCACCTTTTAAAGTAATTGCCTGACCACGACCACCAGAAGTAGGAGTAAATGAAGAAATATAAGGAGATAGAAGAGTAAAGTTTTTTGAATTGCTTTGTCGACCACCAATTTTTACATAAACTGGACCAGAAATTGCGCCTTCTGAAAAACCACCAGCAGCTGGAACCTTTACCTTTATTTCTTTATTTTGCCAACTAACAAGACAAGGCTCTTTTGGAAAATTATCATCATCAAAACAAAGACCATTAACATAAACATTCTGATTAAAGATAAGTTCGCCAGCTATTTTAAAATAATTACCAGAAATAGTTATTTCATCATTGTAAAAGCCAAAATTTGGATTAAGGCTATCAATAATTGGATCACAATATAAAGTATTACCAGTTTTAAAAGACCATTTATAATCATCATCAGGTGAACCTTCTTCTTGGCCATTTTTATTACCATCAAGAAGATTACCACAAACATCAGCAATTCCATCTCTTGGTGGTAAAAGAGAACCAGCTATTAAAGTTACTTGATAAGAGGTATTTTCTCGATAAGGATTTCTTGGAGAAAGAATAAGAGTTTTTACATTTGGCACCCAACGATTAAAGGAATGACTTGGGTCAGTATAAGAATTTTTTTCATTAAGTAATGTTGTAACATCCATTGGTTCGTTAAAAATCACTTGGATTGGATCTAAAAGACAAACATTTTCTTGATCAGATTCAGGATAAGTTTGTTCGACTTTAGGTGGCAAATTATCTGATTCTCTTCCTGTTTTAAAATCAATTATTCTTTGGCTAGCAAGATTTCTTCCATCTTTACTTCTTACTCCAGGAGTGATTAAAAAGCGGTACCAAATTTCTTTTTCAAAATCAACTTCATTATCAAATTTAAAAACATTTTTAAAAACAGTAAATGTTCCAGCTACTGTGTTTCCTTTACAATGATTATCCACACATTTCTGTGATTTGCAGTCTTTATTTTCATTACAGTCTTCTCCATCATTTTTTCCATCTCTAATTGTTATTTTAACTGTTTCAGAATTAACAGAGTTTTCATCTAAATCAGCATTAAAACCTGCTTGAAGTAAAGCACAAAGAGAGATATTTTCATCACCATTTTTTGGATATGTCCAGCTCACAACAAATGGTTGTCCGGCAGGTCCAGAACAAGGAGAACAATTGCTATCATAAACATTACAGGCGCTTCCATCAACATTACAACGATAACAAGGAGCACAGCAAGCACCAGGTGTACAAACCAAACCAGGTTGGGCAAATTCTTCTGTTTTTCTCATGACAAAAGAAACAATCGCATAAGCAAGTAAAATAATAACTAGACCAATCAAGCCATTGATCAAAACTTTTTTTGCTTTTCTTACTTTTTCTTCATCACCTTTGGCAGTCATCCATAGAAAACCACCATAGGCTAAAATAACTATTGCTATTACTCCTAAGAAACTTAAAAGATACTGAATAATTTTAAAAATCAAAGAAATTAGCTCTGTCCTAACAATTGGTGTTGGAGCAACTAAATTGACCATTAAATTTTCTACTTCATTAACTTGAGCTTGCGTTGGAAAGGCAAAAAAGATTAAAAAACTCATATTTTTTATTTTATTGAGCTGGAACAATTTTAATTTGTCCAGGAAGATTTGGTCCTCGATTTGTTGCTTTTTCAGGCACGACAATAATCAATTCATTTTCTGGAGAATAAGCAGGAGTTAAACAATAACAAGAACCACAATTGGCTGGATCTGGATCTGAACAGAACTTACATTCTGAACAAGTAGCTGGACAACTCAAAGAAGTACAATATGGCTCACCAGGACAAGAAGGTTTTGGTGGTGGACCACATGGTTCTCTTTTATTGATTTCCTGCCAAAGTAAAACTTCCGCATTTTCATATCTTTTATCTGGATCATTCCACATCGAAGCATTACCAAATTGATTAGTTCCAACTAAACGACAAACAAGCCTCTTCTTTCCGCCTATTTTTTCAATTTCTATTTTTTTCTTTTGAGCTTCAGTATCCGTCTGACATTGATAAGGAGAACAACAGCCCAAATTATAACCATGAATAGTTACACATTCTCCTTTCGGTCCTTGACTGGGGGATACCCAATCAATAAATGGTTGGCCACCATTAACTAACCAGCCGGTTTTAAACCTCCAAATGTAATTGCCAAACATAGCATTGCCAGCCAAATCTTTAACACCATAATTAGAATCTGGATCAAGTTGGCAACCACTTTTTCTTATTGGACTTCCATAAATAATTGGTGAATATAAAGTATCTGATTCAAGAATTTTAAAAGGAACAAATGTTGAAACATCATTTATAGTCTGAATGCTTTTTGGTGGTGTTTCTGGTTGTAAAACAAATGTATCTTCATTAATTGATGTTGGATCCATATTTTCATTAAAATCTACTTTAATTTGAAGAAGACGATCGACATCTTCTTCATTATTTTGAGGATCAGTATTTTCTACTTCTGGTGGATCGATATCAACTTGATCTGATGTTTTAAATGTCCAAGAACATTTTAAATTAGAACAATCTAAAGAATTGCAATTAACATCTCTTATCGCTAAATCTCCTTCATTGATTAATTCAACCTTAATTTCAGCTAAAGAAGGAAAACACCGACAATAATAAAGATCAGAACCTTCTTCACCACATCTTTGACTTGGTCTGAAAAGAAGAGCAGTCGTTGAAAACCTCTCAAAAAAGCCAGCTAAAGGAGTATTGTTAGCATAAATTCTAACACTAGCTTTATCAATATCATCAACTGCATAAGAAAGACAAGAATTAGTTCCACAATTATTTTGATTACAATTAGCAGAACCTAAGACACAATTTGGATTGTATAAAGTAATTGTTGATGGATCAATTGGTTTAGTAAATTCAACTAAGATTCCGATATTTCTAGCTACATTTTCTCCTTGAGGAAGATTTGTTTTAACCTGGGGTGCAGAAGTATCAATATAATTAGCAATATTAAATGACCAAATTTCATCTTTGAATAATTTATTTCTTCCTTCTCTTGTCCCTAAAATACCAACATACTGTCTATTCCGATAGGCAATTAGTTTAATTTTATAACCATTGCCTGAATTAAAACAACTACAACAATTTGGCTTTTTAAAAGTTAAGAAACAATTTCCTTCTTCATCTTTTTCACATTTGAAAGCATCCAGTGGAGGAGGACAATCACCTTTTGGAATAAAAGTTAAACTATTACCTCTGACAATAAATGAACCATCAATAAAGTTTTCATTAGGATCTAAAACAGCGAAATTCCAATCAGAACATTCAGATTCTTTAGGATTAGCTGTTTTTGGTCGAGCAAATTTTACTGATTCTGGTTTTAAATTTTGATTAAAAGTAATTATTATTTTTATATTTTTTGGTACTGTTTCGCCTGGCTTTGGATAGCGATCGGTAATAACTAAATAATTTGCTCCTTTTGGAAAACCAGCTGGACCAGCAGGACCAATAAAAACTCCTTCTTCTTCACCAGTTAAATAAGCCTTAAGAAGTGGACCAACAACAAACTGAACAATTGCATAGGAAAGTAAAATAATAACCAGCCCAATCAAGCCATTGATCAAAACTTTTTTTGCTTTTCTTACTTTTTCTTCATCACCTTTGGCAGTCATCCATAGAAAACCACCATAAATCAAAATTAAAATCGCAACTACACCTAAAAAAGATAAAAGATATTGGATGGCGGTAAAGATTATCTTTATTAGATCAGCTCTAATTATAGGAGTTGGCGCAACTAAATTGACCATTAAATTATTAAACTCCTGGGCCAAAACTACTGTTAAATCAAGAAATAAGAAATATAAAATAAAAAATAAAGAGAGAAAATTGAAGAACTTCTTAATTTTTAATTGAATTTGATTTTTCTCTCTTTTTTTAATTTTCATAAAATTTTTATTTAATTTCTTCTTTAACCAATTCAGCAACTCTTTTTCCATCAGCCCGGCCAGCTAATTCTTTCATTACCTCCTTCATTATTCTACCAAAGTTTTTTTCGCCAAGCAAATCAATTTTTTCTTTAATTATTTTCCTTATTTCTTCTTCAGAAATTTCCTCAGGTAAATATTTTTCTAAAATTTCTAATTCTTTTTTTTCTTTTTCGAAGAGATCATTTCTTTTATCTTTGTAGATTTCCATTGCCTCTCTTCTTTTTTTAACTTCCCTTTTTATCACTTTAATTATTTCTTCATCATCAATTTTCTTCTTTTGTACTCTTAATTCTATTTCTCTATTTTTAAGAGCTGATTTTAAAAGGGAAAGGGTTGATAAAGTTATCTTATCTTTTTCAAGAAGTGCTTTTTTAAAATCTTTTTCAATTTTTTCTAATAAATTCATTTTATTTTACCTATTTTTCTTAAATATCTCATTTTATCTTCATAAGCTTTTCTTAAAAGAGCTTCTCTTTTTAATCTTTCTCTACTTTTTGGTTTTTCGCGAAAACGAATTTTTTTTGCCCTCTCCAATTTTCCATCTTCCTCAAGAAGTTGGGCAAAACGACGAAGAAGATTTTCAATCGATTCTTTTGGTTTTCTTTTGACTTCAACCATATTATAACAAATTAGAAAAAACTTTTTAACTCCTCTCCACCGAGCAAATGGAGATGAAGATGAAAAATAACTTGACCAGCATCTTTACCAGTATTAATCACTATTTTGTAACCACTTTTAGAAATTTTAAATTCTTTAGCTAATTCTTTTGCTCGTAAAAGAAGTTTTCCTAAAATTTCTTCATTTTTTGCTTCATTTAATGAATTTATATGTTTTTTAGGAATAATTAAAAGATGAACTTTTGCTTTTGGTTGGATATCTTTAAAAGCCAAAATTTCGTCGTCTTCATAAACGATTTGACTAGGAATTTCTTTTTTAACAATTTGGCAGAAAATACACATGGTTATATAATACTACCAATAATTCCATCCTTAAATAATTTTTCTAATTTAACAGGAACAATTTGATTAGCCAAATCTTTTTTACTTTCAACAAAGACTTTTAAATAATTGTCAGTCAATCCTTGCCAAAGATTTTCTTTTTTTTCTTCAAATAAGACCTCTTTTATTTGACCTAAAAATTTCTTTTGCCATTCTCTTTGGAGTTTTTCTGAAAGTTCTAATAAAATCTTTGCTCTTCTCTTTTTTGTTTTCTCATCAATCTGGCCTTCAAAAAGCGATGCTTTTGTTCCTTCTCGAGAAGAATATCGAAAAACATGAATTTTAGCTAAGCCTATTTCTTTTAAATTATTCAATGTCTCTTTAAATTCTTCTTCGCTTTCATTTGGAAAGCCAACAATGATATCAGCTGTAAGAGTTAAATCAGGAAAAAATTTTTTTATCTTTTTTATTTTTTCTTTTATCTCTTCCACTTTATAATTCCGGCCCATCCTTTTTAAAACAGAGTTAGAAAGAGATTGAAGAGAAAGATGAAGGTGTTGACAAACTCTTGGATTTTTTAAAATTTTTAATAAATCTTCATTAATACTGTTTGGCCATAAAGAGGAGATTCTTATCCTTGAAATATTTGTTTTTTTTAAAATTTCTTTTATTAACCAAATAAAATTATTTTCTTTTTCTTGCCAACGACTAATATTGACACCAGTTAAAATTATCTCTTTATAACCAAGCCTTTCCTTTTCTTGAATTTTCTTAATAATTTCTTTAAAACTAATTGATCTTTCTTCTCCTCTCAGATAAGGAATCAAACAATAACTACAATATCTTTGGCAACCATCCTGGATTTTAATAAAAGAACGGGTTCTTAATTTTATTTTTTCTTTTTCCAACTTTTTAATCTCAAAATTTTCTTTAAATTTTTTGCTAGCAATTTTTTTTACCTCATTAATTAAATTTTTCTCCTCATTTTTTGGTAAAATCAAATCT
This sequence comes from uncultured Patescibacteria group bacterium, assembly GCA_938030745.1. GTDB lineage: Bacteria > Patescibacteriota > Patescibacteriia > UBA2591 > CALHIP01 > CALHIP01. The sequence continues at coordinate 14,832 of CALHIP010000023.1, forward strand.
GCTGATAGAGAGTAAAAATCTTTCTTTAAACAACCAGTTGCAATAATAAATGAATTAATTTCTTTTTTTCTTATCTCACTTATTTTCTGTCTCGTTTCTTTCTCTGCTTTTTTAGTTACTGAACAACCTCTGATAATAATAATTTTAGCATTTTCAGAAGAAACTTCAAATCCATTTTTTTGGAAAAGATCAACAAATTCCTCTGTCTCAGCAAAATTTAAACGACAACCAAGAGTATAAATTTTTACTTTCATAATCTTTTTTTTATTTCCTCAACAATTTTATCAACATTAACTACTTCTTGAATCCCTGTTCTCATATCTTTAATAATTATTGTTTTATGAGCAACCTCATCTTGACCTAAAATCAAAACTAATTTTGCACCAATTTTATTAGCTAATTCAAGTTGGGCTTTTAAAGAATCCTTAGCTAATGCTTCTTTGATATCAATTTTTGCTTTTACTAAATTTTCAAATAGATGAAGTGCTTTTTTCTTTGCTGTTTCACCAATTTGAGCTAGAAAAACAATATTTCTTCTTTCTTTTGGTAATTTAAGATTTTGATTTTTAAATTCTTCGGTAATCCTTTCGAGTCCAAAAGCAACACCAGCTGCTGGCGTAACTGGTCCTCCTAAAATTTTAACTAAATTATCATATCTTCCTCCTCCAGCTAAAGAAAATCTTGATTTTTCTTCATCTGAAAGACCAATCCTTGATGGCCAGAATTCAAAAACAGTTTTTGTATAATAATCTAAACCTCTAACTAAACGAGAATTTAGATTGTAAGGAATTTCTAATTCATCTAAATTTTCTAAAACTTTAATAAAATGGTTTTTACAGGCTTCACATAAACAATCAACTATTGATGGTGCAGTTGAAGAAATTTCTTGACATTTTTTTTCTTTACAATCAAAAATTCTTAAAGGACTTTTTTCCAATCTGATCCGACAGTTTGGACAGAGGAGTCTCTTTTTATAACGAAAGAATTCAAGGAGTCTTCTTCTATATTCTTTTTGACAATCAGGACAACCTAAACAATTAATCTGTAATTCTGTTTGTAATTTTATTTCCTGAAAAAAATTCCAACAAAGAAGAATAAGTTGGACATCAACAATTGGTCCAGCTGCTCCTAAAACTTCCAACCCAAATTGGTGAAATTGACGTTCTCGACCAGCTTGTGGTTTCTCATAGCGAAACATCGGCCCAAAATAATAGAGTTTAACTGGTTGAGGCAAATTTTGCATCCCATTTTCAATATAAGCACGAACAACACCAGCTGTTCCTTCTGGTCTTAAAGCAACCTCTCTGCCACCTTTATCAACAAAAGAAAACATTTCTTTTTCAACAATATCAGTAGTTTGACCAATACTCCTTGTAAAGAGACTTTTTTCTTCTAAGATTGGAATTTCAATTTTTTCAAAGCCATAGATTTTAGCCAATTTTTCTAATTTTTCCAAAAAGTAATCAAAATATTTTCCCTCTTCAGGTAAAATATCTCTCATTCCTTTTAATGACTGGGGGATGAATTTTTCTTTTTTTACTTTTATTTGTTTTTTCTTTTGCCGACCAATTTTTGCCATATCTTAAAAATTATACAGAGGTGCCTCAAATTTTCCTATTCTTGAAAGAGGCCAACCTCTTAACCAAACTCGACCAATAATATTTTTCCTTAAAACAGGACCAAAACTGCGAGAATCTAAACTTGAATGACGATTATCTCCTAAAACAAAATATTCGTTTTGGCCTAAAGTTAGATCAATATTACCGAAAGTTTGCATTCCAACTTCTAGATAACTGCTTTCATCCAATTTAATTCCTGAAGGAAATCGATTATTATAAATATAAACTTCACCATTTTTAATGACTATCCTTTCATTTGGTAAACCAATAATTCTTTTAATATAGAAATTAGAAAAATGCTGAGGAGAGCGAAAGACGATTATTTCTCCTCTTTGAGGTTCTCTTAATCGATAAGAAATTTCATCAATAATTAAATATTCATAATCATAAAAAGTAGGTTCCATTGAGGCACCTCTTACATAAAATGGTTGAAATAAAAAATATCTAATTGGAATAACAATTGCCAAAGAAATAATTAAAATTTTAAAAAATTCTAGAACAAATTCTTTAATAAAAATTTTAATTTTATTTCCCATATTATTTTAAAGCTAAACCAACTGCTACAGAAAATCGAGGAGCAACTTCTATTAAGGCTGGTTCAATTTCTGAAGGATAGGAAATTCTTTTGAATGGGTTAGCAATTATTACTTTTATATTTAATTGTTGAGAAAAATATTGATCTACCTTTGGAAGATAGGCTGAACCACCTGAAAGAATAATTTTTTCAATACTTTTTCCACTTTGACTTCTATAAGATTCAAGAACATAGAAAATTTCCTCAACTAAAGATTTTAAATTTTTTTCAATAATTGAAGGAATACTTGTTTCTTTAATTGTTGCTAAATCTCTTTTAAATTGTTCTGCTTTTTTTAAATCAAGATTTAAATTTTGAGCAATTTCTTTAGTTAAACTAAAACCACCAATTTTGATACTTCGAGTAAAAACAGGAATTGTTTTCTCAACAATTATTAAATCAGTTGAGACAGCGCTAAAATCAATAATCATTGTTGAACTTGGATCTTTACCAACTAAAGATCTAGCTATAGCAAATGCTTCTGGCTCTAATGAAAGAAGTTGAAGGTTTGCTCCTTTGAAAATTTCCATCTGATCTTTAACTAATTTTTTTTGAACAACATTTATCAAAATTTTGTAATTCTCCTTATTTTTTTTATCTTCAATTTTTTCTTCTTTAGCTGGAACGAATTTTTCTAAAATTTTCCAATCAAGAATCGCCTCTTCTAAAGGAAAGGGAATAATTTTTTTAACTTTTAAATTAATTGCCTCTTTTAATTCTTTAGCTGGTAAAACAGGAAGAACAATTAAAGAAGAAAAAACAGAAAAAGTTGGAAGGGCAGTAACTGCTAAATTAGTTGTTATGTTTGCTTTCTGGCAAAGTCTCTTTAATAATTCAATATTTTTTTCTTTTCTCTCTTCTTCTTTAACAATATCACTAAATTTTTTTTCTAAATAGCCATAGGTAATAAGTTTTGGCACAGGTCTTTCTTTTTTTAATTCAACTATTTTAATACTTGTTGAACCTAAATCAACTCCTAAAATTCTTTTTGATTTAGAAAATAGACCCATAAATTTCTTTTAAATTCTTTTATGATATAATATCATAATTTTAAAAATCTGTCTATCTTATGAATTTTATTAATTTTTTACTCGACCTAATCTTTCCAAAATATTGCCTTTCTTGTCTAAAAGAAGGAACATATCTTTGTTCAGATTGTTTAGAGAAAATTCCGTTGGTTGATAAATTTGTTTGTCCTTATTGCGGAAAACTTTCTTTCTATGGCAAAACTTGCGAAAAATGTCAGAAAAAATTCTCTTTGACTGGCTTAATTTATGCTACTTCTTATAAAAATCATTTAATCAGAGAAGCAATCAAACTTTTTAAATATCATTATGTTAAAGAATTGGCAAAAAAATTAGCAAAGATTTTAATCAAGGTAATGAAAAATTCTCATTTTTTAACAAACAATTTTTCTCAGCCAATTTCTTCTTTTTTAGTTATTCCAATCCCTCTTCATCAAAGAAAATATCTTGAGCGTGGTTTTAATCAAGCAGAATTATTAGCTAAAGAAATTGCCGATGAATTTGATTTAAATTTAAGAACGGATTTATTGATTAAGATAAAGAAAACAAAAGATCAAGTAGATTTAAAAGAAAAATGGCGTTTTTTAAATATTAAAGAAGCTTTTTTAGTTAAAAAGAAAAAAGAGGTTGAAGGAAAAATAATTTTTTTAATTGATGATGTCTTTACCACTGGAGCAACTTTAAATGAAGCAGCAAAAGTTTTAAAAATGGCTAAGGCAAAAGAGGTTTGGGGCTTAACAATTGCTAAAGGATAAAAATATTTTGCCCTCACGAGGACTCGAACCTCGATCACAAGCTCCGCAAGCTTGTGCTCTATCCATTGAGCTATGAGGGCTTTTTAAATTTTAAGACTCCTTTCTAAAAAATCGGAAAAACTTTCTTCTTCTTTTGATAAATCCTCTAAAGCATAATTTAGAAGAATTTTCCTGATTTTTACTGGATTCTGTTTTTCCAAAGGAAGAGAAAGAAATGGTGGAAAAACTCCTTTTAGTTTAAAATAAAGTCTTTTAACCTCTGGCGGTTTATAAATAATCCAAAATTTTTCAATTTTTGACCATTCATAAAAACTTGAGCCAACTTTAAGACCTGTTGAAGTAATTTGTGTCTCAACTTCTAAAGGTTGTTTTTTCGCTTGAAAAATAATAATAAAGGCAACAATAATAATAATCATAGCGAAAAGAAAATTCGCTGTTTTAATACACCAAATAATTAAAGCTAAACCAATCAGACCCATCATAATCCACCAACTAGAAGATCTTTCATATTTTTTTACTTCTGGAAAAGACCAAGAAGCCCAGATTTCTCCATATTCTCCTCTTCCTAAAGGTTTTAATTCTTCTTTTTTAGGCATATTGAGGCGGTGGGAGTGAGATTCGAACTCACGGCACCTTTTCAGGTGCTCCGGTTTTCAAGACCGGCGCATTCGACCACTCTGCCATCCCACCTTTTTAGCTAAAATATAAAAGTAAGGATAAGTTTTTAAAAAAAGATCAAAAAATCTTTTTTTTGGCTCTTTTATTTTTAAATTATAACCTAATTTTTCTAAAATTGGAACAATTTTTTTTGGCGATTCGTAAGTAGTGATCAAAATTTCTCCTTTTTCTTTAAGATTAAGATCAATTAAAGTGATAGTTTTTTCATTATTTTGACAATATTTTTTACTATCAAAGATATTTGAGGTATAAACAAGATCAAACTTTTTATTTATTTTTCTTAAACCATTTTCTAAATCAGTATTTAAGATCAAAAAATTATTTACTCTTTTTTTTATTTGAGAGAAATATTTTGCTTGATAAAAATATGGTAACCAATCTTTTTTTCTTAAAAAATACCAACTTTCATTATAAAAAAATTTTGATTTTTTAAGAATAGAAAAAATATTTTTTTTAAAACCTTCAAAAAGATAATCAAAAAATTTCTTAGCTGGTTGGGAAAGATCGGTTCTTATTTTTTCAAAATAAATCTTTGAGTTTTCTTTTTTTTCTTCAAAAAAAATTTCTTTAAATTCTTTAAAAGATAAATTTTTTATAGCTGAAATTTTAAATTCAGCAACTAAACAAGATAAATCGCGATTATCACAACTAATAACTAATTTTGCTTTTTTGCTTAAAAAATAGATTGACTGATCAGCACTTCCTAAAATAGAAAAAATTTCTTTATCTTTAAAACTTGTTAAATCACCTAATTCTTTCAAATTTTCGTTAGTAAAGAACCAAACTGGATAAGTTTTTCTTTTTAAAATTTTTTCTAAATCTATTCCGTTAAAAAAATTATAGATATCATTTTGAGGAATTGTCTGTGAGAGATTCAATAATTTTTCTTTCATAAATTAGATTTCAATCAGAAATCTAAAGCCTAAAATTGTACTCCAGAAATGGGGTGGATCCCAACCACAAATTCCTAAAGAATTAGATCCGCCAGTTAAACATTCTCCGGTTAAAAGACGATCTGAGAACCATTCCCAAGTTTCTGTTTTAGCCCATTCTTGATAGAAAAGATTACCTAAGAAGTTCCATTCAATAAATCTTGGCAATCTTATTTTTTCCTGATTAATCCCTAAAAGTTTAGCTACTTTTGGCCTAATAATCTCATCTATTTCATGCCAGGTCAAAGAAAATCTCGAAGAAAAACCAAGCTCTTTTAAAATTGGTAAAATAAAATCATTTTCATATTGTTGAGAATCAATTTTCTGACAATATTTTCTAAAATCAATTCGAATTTTTTTTAAAATTTTTATCCAAATATCATCTTTTGAAATCCACCAAAAATTCTTTTTTGGTTTTTTCCTTTTTTCAATAAAGATCCATTGGTCAAATAGTTGAATAGATTTATAAGGTAATTTTTCCTCTTTGATTAGTTGATAAAAATTTTTTGATGGTTTTTCTTTCCAGCCAGGGAAATCTTTATCTTGACTAAAATCAGTTTTAGGCAAGAAGTGTAAATCAAAACCAAGTTGAGAAAATTTTTTAAAATCTTTTTCAGAAATTTCTGGTTGAAAAATGTTAATTTCTTTACCAAAAAAATTAGAAAGAGCATCTTTCTCTTTTTTAAGAGAAGAAGAAAGGTCCATAAAAACGGTGAGGGTGGGATTCGAACCCACGCGAGGAGTTTTTACCTCCTCGAAAGTTTAGCAAACTTTTGCCTTAAACCACTCGGCCACCTCACCTTATATTTAAAATTTATCAAATTATTGACTTTTTGTCAAATTTCATTAAAATAAATAACAATTTAAAAATATGGATCTTTCTAGTCCAATCTCTTCTATTCCAAGAATTGGCAAAGTTACAGCAAAAAGGTTAGAAAAAATTGGTTTAAGAAAAGTAGAAGATTTACTTTACCATTTTCCGTCTCGTTATGACGACTGGAGTAAGATCTTAACAGTAAAAGAAATTAAAGCAAGGGGGTCAGGAACTATTAAAGTAAAAATTAAACATATTGCTAATCGAGAAACGCCAAGAAAGAAAATGATTTTAACTGAAGCAATTGTTTCTGATTCGACTGACTCAATAAAGGCTGTCTGGTTTGGCCAGCCATTTTTAGTTAATGTTTTAAAACCAAATCAGGAAGTTTTTTTAGCTGGAAAGATTGACTACGATGAAGTGTTCGGCTGTCAACTTGTCTCTCCATCTTATGAGTTTCCAAAAAGAGATGGTTTAATTCATTTAGGTAGATTGGTTCCAATTTATCCAACAACAGAGAAAGTTTCTCAAAAACAGATTCGTTTTCTAATTAAAGAAATTTTACCTTTAGTTTGGAAAATAAAAGATTTTTTGCCGGAAGAAATAAAGAAAGATTATCAATTGATGGACCTTCCTTTTGCTTTAGAGCAGATTCATTTTCCGGCTAGTCATAATCTTTTAGAAAGGGCAATTCATCGCCTAAAATTTGACGAATTATTTTTAATCCAACTTCAAACTCAATTAGTAAGGGAGAGATTAAAAAAACAAAAGGGACCAAAAATTGAGATAAAATTAGAGGAAATAAAAAAATTTATTAAAGAATTACCATTTGAATTAACCTTTTCTCAGAAAAAATCAGCCTGGGAAATTTTAAAAGATTTAGAAAAACCTCGACCAATGAATCGATTGTTAGAAGGAGATGTGGGTTCTGGAAAAACAGTAGTTGCAACAATAGCTATTTTAAATGTTATTTTAAATAATTATCAAGTTGCTTATTTAGCACCAACAGAAATCTTGGCAAATCAACATTTCAATACAATTTCAAAACTATTAAAAAATTGGCCAATTGAAATTGCTTTGTTAACGAGAGAGGATAAAAAAATTATTAGTAAAAAAGAGAAGGAAGAAAAAATTTCTAAATCAAAGTTATTATCAAAAATATTAAATGGAGAGATAGATTTAACAATTGGCACTCACGCAATTATTCAGAAAGAAGTAAAATTTAAAAATTTGGGTTTAGTCATTGTTGATGAACAGCACCGTTTTGGCGTTGAACAAAGAGCAGCATTGCTAAATAATAGAAAAAAAGAAGGTGGATTTATCCCCCATTTTCTTTCAATGACCGCTACTCCAATTCCTCGTTCTTTAGCTTTGACATTGTATGGTGATTTAGATTTATCAATTATTGACCAGTTACCGCCAGGTCGAAAAGAAGTAAAAATAAAAATTGTTAAGCCAGGAGAAGAAAAAGAAGTTTATAATTTTATCAAAAAAGAAATAAAAAATGGCAGACAAGCATTTGTCATCTGCCCTTTGATCGATCCATCTGATAAATTAGGTGTTAAATCAGTTAAGCAAGAATATGAAAAATTATCTCAAGAAGTTTTTCCTGAATTTAAAATAGCTATGCTTCATGGCAAACTTAAAGCAAAAGAGAAAGAAAAGATTATGAAAAATTTTTTAAAGAAAAAAATTAATATTTTAATTTCTACTACTGTTGTTGAAGTTGGTATTGATGTAGCAAATGCTTCAATTATGTTGATCGAAGGAGCAGAAAGATTTGGTTTAGCCCAATTATGGCAACTTAAAGGAAGGGTTGGTCGATCAGAATATCAGTCTTATTGTTTTTTATTTTCAGAAAGTTATTCAGAAAAAGCAAGAGAAAGATTAAAAGCATTACTTTTAGCAAAAAATGGTTTTGAATTAGCTGAAAAAGATTTAGAAATGAGGGGCCCAGGTGAGATTTTTGGAACTCAGCAATCTGGTTATTTAGAATATTTAAAAATTGCTAAACTTTCTGATACTTTAATTATTCAACAATCTCAAGAGGCAGCTAAAAAAATTTTATCTTTAGACCCAGTATTGAAAAATTTTCCTTTACTTTCAAAAAAAATAAAAGAAATAACAAAAGTTACTCATTTAGAATAAAATCACCATTTAAGATGTTTTATTGTCTCTTCTAAATTTCTTACTTCGATAATTTTTAATTTATTACTTTTAATTTTAAATTTTGAAACTGGTTTGATAATTTTTAAGAAACCTAATTTTTCTGCCTCTTTAATTCTTTTTTCTTCTTGAGAAACAGATCTAATTTCTCCAGCTAAACCAACTTCACCAAAGACAACTAATTCTGGTTCAATAGCTTTATTTTTATAAGCAGAAATAATAGCTAAACAAACTCCTAAATCAATGGCTGGTTCTTCAATTTTAATCCCGCCAACAATATTTAAATGAACATCATAATTACCTAAAGGAATACCTAAACGACGAGATAAAACAGCAATTAAAAGCTGAACCCGATTAAAATCTAAACCAATTGCCCTTCTTTGAGGATAACCAAAAGATGTTTTAGCTACTAATGCTTGAACTTCAACTAAAAAAGATCTTCCACCAGCTAAAACAGCTGAAACAACTGAACCAGGATTTTTTTCTTCTCTTTGAGATAAAAATGCCTCAGATGGATTTTTAACTTCGAATAAACCCTTTTCTTTCATTTCAAAAACACCAACTTCATTTGTTGAACCAAAACGATTTTTAACTGTTCTTAATAAACGAAACTGATGATAAGGATCGCCCTCTAAATAACAGACTGTATCAACTAAATGCTCTAAAGTTTTTGGTCCGGCAATAATTCCCTCTTTAGTAACATGGGCAGTTATTAAAATTGGAATTTTATTTTTTTTCGCTACCTCTAAAAGTTTAGCTGTTGATAGCCGGACCTGAACAATACTCCCAGCTTCAGAAGAAAGTTGATTAGAATACATTGTTTGAATTGAATCAATAATAACTAAGGAAGGTTTTTCTTTTTCAATTGTTGCACAAATTGTTTCAATATTTGTCTCACCTAAAAATTTTAGATTTTTCGTTTGAATTCCTAAGCGATCGATTCTCATTTTCACTTGTTCAGCTGATTCTTCGCCAGAGATGTATAATACAGAGTTATTGGTTATCAGTTGATTGGCTATCTGAAGCATAAGAGTGCTTTTCCCTACTCCTGGTTCTCCACCTAATAAAATAACACTTCCTGGAACAATCCCACCTCCTAAAACTCGATCTAATTCTTCAATATTAGTTTTTATTCTTGGAAATTTCTCGATCTTAATCTTTTCAAAACTTATGACTTCGCCAGCTTCACCAATATTTTTTATTTTTTGTCTTTCTTTTTTTATTTCTTGTTCAACTAAACTACCCCAACTACCACATTCTGGACACTGACCAAACCATTTAGGAAACTGAGCATCGCATTTTAAACAAACAAAAATTTTTTTAATTTTTTCACTCATTTTTTTGCCATTTTTAATTTTTCGCCTTAAAACTCAGATTTGATGCGGTCTTTCCGCCTCCCTTTTTCGGTGACTGTCACCTTCTCTTAAGTCACCTTCTCTTAATAAATGTGGTAAAAATTGCCTGTAGATAAATGGTTTTTTAATAAATCTGGTGTTAAAGATGTTATTCCAACCCTACTTGGATCAATCACATGAATTGTGTCACCTGACTTACCGGCTAAGACAATAAAATGACCATCACAAAAACAAATTCCTGAACCACAAGGACTATTTTGACAATGGCCACTTGCTGGAAATTTTTTGATCGAAGTAATCAACCAACTGCCCTTATTTAAATATTCCATAGCTTTGTTAAAATCAGTTAACATTTCGTATTTTAGACCCCACTTCTTGGCTGCTGCAGAAGCTAACGCAGGGAGATTAGTACCTCCACGACAATCTTCCCTTGCTTTTATTTCAATAGCTAACTTACCAGTATCTTCTGGTGTAACTTTTTTTCCTTTAGCCGTTAGAACAATAGCTACTGCTGTTGGCCCACAGCCAGAACTACAAAGATTACATCTTGAATTATTAGGTTCAGTATAAGCCATTGTCCCCCATCTTGGATCGCATTGTTTATAATAAATACCCTGACTATATTGATCAGCTACTCCTGTATCAGACATTTCTCCACCAAATTCTGCTTTTTTAACTATGCCAATCCTGATAGGTTTAAAAATTGTTAATCTTGGATCAATGAAAGAAAAAATCTGTTGCATCAGAAGAACCAAAACTAGACCAGCAATTGCACCAGCTATTCCTTGTTTTGCTTTTGAAATTTTCTCAGGCAAGCCACCGGCTAAAATCCAACCAAGACCTGAAATCATAATCATTATCACAGCTAAGATTGCCAAAGCAGTAACTAGCCACTTATAAAGAGCTATAAGATATTCACCAATCCATGGAATTTCATAAGCCCAGTTTTTACATTTATCAACTGGACAATTGGCTGG
>CALHIP010000024.1 GCA_938030745.1 uncultured Patescibacteria group bacterium
AGCATAACCACCAAAGACATAAATCCTTCCTTGGGGATAAGCAGAGGTTGGTTTTACTGCTTCACCAGAAAGCCAAGTCCTTCCTGAGTCTAACGTTGCCCTTTCTGTCCAAGTCCGATTTACGGGATTATATTCCGCACAAGAGGTTTTTTCTTCACCAGAGTATCCTTGAGCTGTGCCACCAACTAAATAGATTCTATCATTCCATTTATTATAAATTGTGGCATGACAAATTCGGTCGGTATTAGTTGCTGGCTTAGGAATTGTCTCCCAAGAGGTTTGTAATGGCTGTGGTGGCATTTGCGGAGGTGCAAAGAAACTGGGAGTTGAAGGAGCAGTTAAATCAAAGGCATGCGGAGGGATAAAAGATTTTGGAATAGCAAAAATAAATGAAAAGATTACTGTCATCAAAATTATACTTAATTTACTACGCATTATTCACCTCCATTATTTTATTAGGGGTGAAATATTTTTCTTGGTCAACCAGCCACCCCTACCGGTTAACCATAGAACCTTTATTTGGGCATCATGCCCAGTCCTCATTTGTATATATTATAACAAATTCTAAAAAAAAGTCAAGAGAAAATTTTATTTTTTTATTTTAATTTTTCCCTTATTTTTCAAGGACTTAATGAAAAGTAGAATATTCATTTTAATAAAAAAGGGGAGGGATGTTTTCCCTCCCCAATTTGGAGATTATATTTAATGGATAATAAGTTTTTCTTTTTTGTTATCCTTGGTTTCTAAGAAATAGATGCCCGAGTTTATTTTTTTAAAATTTACCAATCTTCCTTTCACATCGTAGATTTTTGTTGGAGAATTAGTAATTTGGGAATAAAACTTTTCTTTGCTAATAAGATTGGTAATTTTTTTCTTGTTTATCTTTTCGCAGGAATTCTCCACCATTCCCACTACAGCACTTCTTTTTATTATGGCACAATAAAGACCAACAGCGTAGATATTGGGTGAAGTATCTCTTACGCAGATATCATACAGATCAACAAAAGTAATCGGTCTTTCTATTAGCCAAGTTCCACCACCATTAGTAGTTCTTAAAATATAACCACCACTACCAACTACCCAGCCATAATTTTCGTTAGCAAAACCAATTGCGTATAAACTTACATTGACACCAGAATTTAGTTGGGTCCAGGAACTGCCACCATTAGTGGTTTTCAAGATTACGCCATTTTCACCGCAGGCAAAACCGAGATTATTGTTAACAAAATAGATAGCAAAAAGGGACTGGGAAATTCCGGTTGTCTGGCGGATCCAAGAATTGCCACCATTATCGGTGCGGGCAATATAACCTTCACTGCCACAAATCCAAGCGGTAGAATTACTTATCATATAGATACCAAAAAGGTCGTTGGCAACTGGTCTTTGTAATGCTTGCCAACCATTACTATATTTTACAATTGAACCTGCCCGACCAACAGTTAATGCTTCGCCACCAGCACCATGGATAGAAAATTTCTCAAAGGTATCAGGCGGTACTGCTGTTCTTACCCATAAAGCACCACTATTGGTCGTTGTGGCATAATATCCTTTATTACCAACCGCTAAACCAAAATTATTATCAAAGAAAAAGAGATCATTCACATTATAGGGCCAGTCCATAAACATTGATTGCCAGGTATTACCACCGTCAGTAGTCTTTATACCGGCGCCATTAGCACCAACAGCAAAGCCAAGATTATTGTTGGGAAAATGTAATCCCCTTAAATTATCATTTTTTACTCTTTTTGTCAATAATAGAAAAGTTTCGCCACCATCAGTGGATTTCAATATTGTTCCACCTTCACCGATAATATAGACATTAGATGAAATAAAGGCAATACCGTAGAGAGGAAAATTCACCGGTGAATTTACCCGCTGCCAATTTGTTCCGCCATCGGTTGTCCTCACAATTATTCCATTATTACCAACCGCAATTCCTAAATTGGGATTAACAAATCTGATTGCCTTTAAATCTTCGGCAGTACCGGCAGGTCTAAGAGAAAAAGTAGTGCCACCGTCGGTGGTTTTCCAAACTTGACCATATTGACCACAAGCAAAACCAATATTATTATCTAAAAAATAGATATCCCGAAATTCTACACTCGTTCCTGTGGGTAAAGATTGCCAGGTATTACCACCATCGGTGGTCTTGTAAATCAAACCATTGGCTCCACAAACATAGCCGACATCTTGATTTTCGGGAAAAGAGACACCATAAAGGGTAGTGGTTATTCCCGGAATAATAATTCTTTGCCAGAAAGCACCGGAATTGGTTGATTTAAGAAAAACACCTTCACCACCAACGGCATAAAAGACTGATGGATTAGCAGGTGGGGAAGAGATGCCATAAAGGGTTTGGGTAACACCTGTTGGTGGTCTTACTGAATCCCAACGACTACCAGCAGTGGAGGTTCTTAAAATCAAACCATTTTCGCCAACTGCTACACCTAAGGTAGGAGAGGAAAATTTTATTGCCTGAATATTACGGATGGAAGGAGAAGTTTGCAAGAAAAAATTAGTACCACCATCATCAGTCTTAATGATGGTGCCCCTTTTACCGACAATAAAGCCTTCATCACTGCTAATAAAAGAAATACCAAAAAGAGTGTTACCAGTTGGTTTGGGATGGACCCATTCCCAAGAGAATTGAGAAAAATAAATTAAAGGAATAAAGAAAATAAATAACGTAATCATTTTTTTCATTTTTTCCTCCTTATTAATTAATTAATAATTTTTTTTCAAATAATTTATTATTTTTTATAAAATAAATACCTTTTTTAAGATTTTTCTTTGCTAATTTTGTTCCGAGAGAATTATAAACTTCATATCCCTGGTAATTATTTAAATTCTTTATTTTAGATGCTTTTTTCTCTTCTGATACAAAACTGGGCTCGCCACCAGTAGAAGTCTTCAAAATTATTCCCTGGCGACCAACACACCATCCAACTTTATTATTTTGGGGAAAATGAATAGAAAGTAAATCCACATTGCCAACAATGGTAAAATTCCAACCGATTCCGGTAGTTTTTCCAATAATTCCACCTAAAGCACAAGTGTAACCGGTATCAGGAGAGGTAGGGAAGATGATATCTTGAAAGAAAATGGGGTCAATCGTGCCGAAATTAAACCAACTATTTCCGCCATTAGTAGTTTTTAATATCCAACCATTTTCACCACAAGTGTAGCCAACATTTTCATTAGCAAACCAAACATTATGGAAAGGCACAGCCGGAGTAGGCGAATATCTTTCCCAACTAGTCCCCCCATTGGTTGTCTTTAAAATCAAACCATTATCACCAACGACAAAACCAATTTGATTGTTTATAAAATAAGAACCATAGATATTGAGATTAACTCCTAAATTTAGGGATAACCAAGTAGTGCCACCGTTGGTTGTTTTATAGGCTGCACCACCTTCACCAAAAAGATAGCCAATAGTGCCGTTTTCTGGAAAAAAGATAGTATAAAAACGATGGCTGACGATAAAATCGCCAATAATATTCCAATGGGAACCACCATCAATAGATTTTAAAACTCGTGAATTATCACCGCAAATATATATAGTATCACCGATTGACCAGATATCGCGCAATGGTTCCCTTACGCCAGAAGGTATTTCTTCCCAATTATTGCCACTATTTGTTGTTCGCAAAATCTTGCCATTATCACCAACAATAAAACCGACTAAAGTATCATTAGGAAAATGGACACAATAGAAATCAACGGCTATTGGTGGAATCTGGCGATACCAGGATTGTTGGGAATAAATAAAATTAATTATGAAAAAAATTGGAATTATTAAAATTTTTTTCATTTTTTTCCTCCTTTAATATTTTTTAGTTTTAAATATAAATTTTCCAGTTTTATCAATATAGCCAATTTCGTTCTCTTTCCTTACCAAAACTAAACCTAAATAAAAATTTTCTATCTCATCAAATTGTGGTGGAATGACAAACTTACCCTTTTTATCAATAAAACCCCATTTACCACCTTTTTTGGCTCCGGCTAAACCTTCAGAAAAATCTTTCAATTCTTCAAATTCTGGTTCAATAATAAACTTACCCTTTTTATCAATAAAACCCCATTTCCATAAAATATCAACCCGGGCTAAACCTTCAGAAAAACCAAAAGTGGTATAATATTGAGGTGGAATAACAAATTTACCTGTTTTATCAATATAACCCCAACGGGCATTGAGATTGGCAGGAGCCAAGTTTTCTTTAAAGGGATAAACATTAATAAATTGTGGCGGAATTACAAAATTGCCCTTTTTATCCACAAATCCCCATTTGCCATATAAACGGGCAGGAGATAAACCTTCAGAAAAACCTTTCACTTCTTCCAAACTGGGAGCGATTACTTCTTTTCCTTTTTTATCAATAAAACCCCAAAGCCAATCTAAACGAAAGGCTGCCAGACCTTCCTGAAAATCATGGACAAAATCATAAAGAGTATCAATCACCAATTTTCCCTTTTTATCAATAAAACCCCATTTATAATTTATTCGCACCCGTGCCAACCCTTCATGAAAACTACCAGCAAAATCAAATATTGGTTCTATCACAATTTTACCAGTTTCATCAATAAAGCCGTATTTTCCATTTTTCATAATTAAAGCCAGACCTTCCGAAAATCGGGAGGCAAACATAATATCTTCCGAAAGAGTTATTACTATCTCACCGTTCTTATTAATATAAACATATCTTCCATTATGAAAAAGGGGAAATAACTCGACTATTTTGGATATCTCTTCATCACTTCCTTTGACTGAAGGAGTATTATTTTTTTGTCCACAAAAGAGAAAAAAACTGAAAAAGAGAAAAAGGAATACCTTTTTTGATTTATTTAAATTTTTTCCCCAAAGATTATAAGAATTCATTTTACAATTACAATATAATTATAATTATTATAAAATAAATGTCAAACTTTATTTAGCATAATAGATTTGCCAATCCTTGTTTTTCTTTAAATATAAGGTTAATAAATCTTTGTAAAAGACTTCGTATTCTTTAATATCAATTGCTAAACCAATTGCCCGCACTGATAAACTACATATTGCCAAATTATTATCTACCTTTATTTTCTCTTTTAAAAGATAGATTTTTATATCTTCATATTGATTAAAAATATTATATAGTCTTATTAAAAGTTTCTCGTAATTGTGACCAAAATTGTCATAATAGTTTTTATCAAGGATTTGGCTGATTTTATCTAAGTCTTCTTCTTCACAAGCATTCTTTGCTTGATAAATAACTTTTTTTACCTTCTCTTCTTCACTAATGAGAAAATATTTATCAATTAGAAAATAAAAAAAGATTACCAGAAAGATTAGAAATAGAAAATAACGCCACATATTTAATTATGAAAAGGAAGTTTGATAAGTCAATAATTAACTCTTGACTTTATTTTTAAAAAGGATTATAATTTTCTATGGCTCTTGCCTTAGGAATATTATCAGTAGTGATTGCCTTATTGTCTCTTTTATTAGCCTATTTCCTTTCCAAAAGAACCGATAAGTTAATCCAAACCGAAGATTTAAGAGCAAAATTAATGATTGAAGAAGGTAATAAGAGGACCCAGGAAATGATTGATGCGGGAAATAAAAGATTGGAAGAAATGATGAAAAGAACACAGGAAATGATTAATGATGGTAATAAAAGATTAGAAGAAATGACGAAAAGAACGCAAGAAATGATTGAGAATGGTAATAAAAGATTGGAAGAGATGACGAAAAGAACACAAGAAATGATTGAAGATGGTAATAAAAGATTGGAAGAGATGATGAAAAGAACACAAGAAATGATTGAGAATGGTAATAAAAGATTGGAAGAAATGACGAAAAGAACACAAGAAATGATTGAAGATGGTAATAAAAGATTGGAAGAAATGATGAAAAGAACACAAGAAATGATTAATGATGGTAATAAAAGATTAGAAGAAATGACGAAAAGAACACAAGAAATGATTGAAGATGGTAATAAAAGATTGGAAGAAATGATGAAAAGAACGCAGGAAATGATTAATGAAGGAAATTTAAGATTAGAAAGAATTATTGAAGAGATGGATAAAAGACATACCGAAATATTAAAATATCTCGCCGAATTAGTCGCCCATAAATAAAGTTAGTCAATTATTGACTTTTTATAGATAAAATTTTATAATTAATTATGGAAATCTTTGCAATAGTTGTGGGAATTGGCTCATTAGTAATTGCTATTTTCAGTGTGATTTTAGCAATTCATACTATCCAACTCTCTAAAAGAACCGACCGTTTAATCCATGAAGAAGATATGCGAGCAAAAGAAATGATCGACCAAGGGAATAAAAGAACTGAAGAATTGCTCAAAAGAACACAAGAAATAATTGACGAAGGGAATAAAAGAACTGAAGAATTGCTTAAAAGAACACAAGAAATGATTGACGAAGGAAATAAAAGAACGCAAGAAATGATTGAAGATGGTAATAAAAGATTGGAAGAGATGATGAAAAGAACACAAGAAATGATTAATGATGGTAATAAAAGATTGGAAGAAATGATGAAAAGAACGCAAGAAATGATTAATGAAGGAAATCTAAGATTAGAAAGAATTATTGAAGAGATGGATAAAAGACATACCGAAATATTAAAATATCTCGCCGAATTAGTCGCCCATAAATAAAGTTAGTCAATTATTGACTTTTTATAGATAAAATTTTATAATTAATTATGGAAA
>CALHIP010000025.1 GCA_938030745.1 uncultured Patescibacteria group bacterium
AGCCTGGGAAGAGGCATTAGAAATTTTAAAGAAATATGATAAAGGAATTCTATCCTCCCAAAGATATTTTTATGAGACTGTCTATAAACCAAGAAGGGATGAACTGGCAAAAAAATGGAGTGAGTTGGCAAAAGAATAAATTATTTTTTATACCTAAATTCCCTGCCGATAGTAGTAATAAATTGAAATTTGATTCTATCTTTTTTACCAAAATTGCCAATACCAAAAATAAAGTTTAAAGGTCCGATTGGAGTATTGGTTTTTATTCCACCGCCTCCTCCCCAATGAAAAGTTTCTTTCATTTCTTTTTCGCTCAATTTGTCTAATCTTTTAAAGGTACCAATATTGAAAATTAATTGCCAGTATAAAGGATACTCTTCTTGTTTAAAAAGGTTAGTAATTTTGAAATCAAAACCAATTTTAAATATATTTTTATATTGAGTAGTAAACTCTTCTTTCTCAAAACCAATAAAATTCTCACCACCCGCATATAAATATTCAGAAAAAGCCGGTTCTAAAAAACTAAAACCTAAATCTAAGGAATAATTTAAAAAAATAAAAGAATTTAAAGGAATTATTCTTTTATAAAATATTTCTAATTTAAGGAAATTATTGTTCGCCTTCATTTTTCTACTATTTAATAAAGCCTTTAGTTGAAAATTGGTTCCCCTTTTTGGTAAAAAGAGGTTATCAAAATTATTAAATTCTATTTTGAAATTTGGGCCAATTACCCATTCCTTTTTTGGAAACGAATCAGAAAAGGGAATTTTATAGTGGTTCTTTTCTGCTTTTATACCAATATTAAAAAAGGCATCTTTACCTAAAATATAACCAATTTCCGCGACACCACCAAAATATTTAATATTATAATTCCCTTGCCATCTATTTTCCTGAAAATAATTACGGTTTAAAGAACCATAAAATCCATCAATCCGATAGCCAAAAGGAAATTGGAATAACCTTGTGCCAATAAGTCCCATTCTTATTTCGTTAGGATTACCTAAATTAAAACCCGTTCTAAAACTGGCACCCGAGCCAAGAATATTTCCTTCACCAATTTCTAAACCAAGGATAATGTTATCATAGATATCATATTTTATTCCCAACGAATAAAATCCAAAAGCCTTCTCCTTTAACTCCAAAATTATATCGCAAGTATCCTTATTAATAAATTCTAAGCGATAATCAACCTCTTCAAAAAGGTCGGTATGAAAAAGATAAGTTAGATCTTTAAGGAGGTCATCAAAATTTAATCTTTTATTAGTAGTCGTTCTTAATCTTCCTTTGAATAAAGAAGGCTTTGTTCTTTTTAAACCTTCAAATTTTACCTGACGAATAAAGGGCAATTCTCTTTTTTTAATTTGGTTTTTTTTATTAAATAAAATTTTATCTTTTAATTTTTCTTTAATTTTTGGTAACACTTCTTGGGCAGCCTTTTCGCCAATCACAATTAGTTCCTTTGCCCGATGAAAATCAGAATGGGAAAAGTTTTCAACATCTGGTTCAATCACAATATCAGCCAGTTTTTTCTCCCTTTCCAAATCTTCTTCAGTAACAATTTCAATACTTCGTGAGATAATATCAATCAAAGAGCCACCGGTCTCTTTTCTTCTCTTTTTAGTTACTACCGCAATAATAAAATCGGGCGCGAATTCCAAAAGGTCTTCCACGGGTAAATATCTCTTAACTCCACCATCCACATATTCTTCACCATCAATAATTTCCGGCGGAAAAACACCAGGGATTGCAATACTTGCTCTAATTGCTTTTGTCAGTTTCCCTTTTTTTAATGCCCTTTTTTCACCAGTTCTCAAATTGACCGCAATTGCCCGATAAGGAATTGGCAGACTATCAAAATCATAATAAGTATAATACTCAATTTCTGAAAGAAGTTTTGCTAAAAGGAATTCAACCTTTTGTAGGGGAATGAGACCACTTGGTAAATAGGGGATGAGATTTTTATGATAAAGATTTAAAAAATATCTATTTTTTAGCTGCCTCTCTGGTAAATATTGGCTACCAAAAGGAAGGGTATTAGAGAATAAATCCTGCCAATTAACACTTAAAGCAATACTCTCAATTTGTGAAATAGAATAGCCAGCCGAATATACTCCACCAACCAAAGAGCCCATACTATTACCAGTAATAAAAGAAATGGGAATTCCTTCTTTTTCTAATACTTTTAAAACACCGATATGAGCCAATCCCAATGCTGCACCACCCGAAAGGGCTAAACCAATTTTTATCTCCTTACTATTACTATAACTTATTTGGAAAACAAAAAGAAAGATTAAAAGAAATTTATTTTTCATTAAAAATTATAAAAGAAAAAAAGAGGAAATCAAAATTGAAAAAAGAAAAAATTTATTTTATTTTTTTAATAGATGAAATTAAAAGAGATTGTTTTATTTTCCGAAAAGTTAAAAAGGATAAGTAGTATTAATGAAAAGGTCTTTTTACTTTCTTCTTTTTTAAAAGGAGTTGATAGGAAAGAGGGGAAAATAATTGTTGCCTTATTAATTGGTGAAAATCCTTACGGAAAAGTTGGACTTGGTTATCAAAGTTTAAAAAATCTCTTTTTCTTAAAAGAAGGTAATGAAAGTGTTGAAGTTTCAGAAATTGATAATCTCTTAAAAGAGTTA
>CALHIP010000026.1 GCA_938030745.1 uncultured Patescibacteria group bacterium
AAGAAGACCTCTTTCACAGACATTAACCTGAGGAAAGATCTTCTCTTTTAATTGTGGATGGAATGGTGCTTCTTTTTCTGGATAGGCTTGGGGAGTTAAAGGAATAATACAACGGCCTTCCACTTCATTATTCTTTTTGCATTGGCCTTGGACACAGGTTGCGCCTTCTGGACAGTAACCAAAAGATACAGTCCAGATACAACCAGATTTTGATCTACACTGATTTTCATTAAGGTTAAGACATTCTTTTTCTCCTTCACAATATCCTTCTCCTCCACATTTTTTATAACAAATAGCGCCAGCTGGACAATCTGAATCATTTTTACAAACTTTGCTTACTCCAGGTTCAATTATTTGATTGTTTTTCGTCGTAATACGGGTCAAAACCATTTGATTCCGCAATTCCTGAGCCTTTTGATTCTGCAATTCCTCACCGTTAAGTAAGAAAGATCGGGAAGTTGAATTTAATAATTCAATTGGTCTTAAACCAAATATAGAAAAGCCACCTGGTTCTAAACCAAACCAAGAAGTATCGCGGTTTTTATAAGCAACTTCATCTAAAACTTCATCTTTAACAGAAACAGGTGAAGCACATCTTGATTCTTTACCTTGGCCAATCTGTCGATTACAACGAATACCATAATCACAATATTCTATAAAATCGGAAATTTCTTTTTGCCATTTTTTATTAAATTTATCGCAGTGTAACCATTCGCCACAAACTCGGGTTGGATTAACTTTAAGAATCAAGTTAGTATCATTTTTGGTTTGACCATAAGCAAAACAATATTTACAGTAATCAGTGTTTTTATAAGGTTCATTACTACAAGATGGAACAACATGTTGTTGGGCTTTAACAGTTTTAAAGAAAGGTAATATTTTCTCAAAAAGAGCAAAGATAAAGAATTTTGATTTTGTTTCTGGTCGGGATGGAGTACGGGATGGAATAAATTCAATCAAGAATGGTGATTTTGTACAATCAATTGGTGGAACTAATTGGCCTTTTAAATCTTCACTTTTAGCATAAGTAGCAATGGAATTATAAATTGGAGGACCTGATTTTTCATCATAGAAAAGAATACAACCTTCTTCTAAAGAAACTTTTCCATTGCAACCACCTTTATTTAATTTGAAATTATCTAAAAGATAATATGGTTCAAATGGCTTTAATTCAAAATTGTCAAAATAAACTTTACCTTGAGCTGAACAACATTTCCAGGGAATAGTTCCGCCTTGGTTGTTTTGAGGATTCCATGGATCATCACACTCATTACCGTTACCTTCATTACATCCGTCCCATCTTGGTGGTGATAAAATAGCACTTACATGGATTTCTTTTAAAGGTAATCTTCTTGGATTTAATTCACCACCAGCTTCAACTGTTAAAGAAAGTTTTTGCCACTTATTTTTTAGATTTGGATCTAAAGTAACACGAGCATGAGCTTCAAAACCATACTCATAATTAGCAACCCAGGCATTTAAGCCTTCACCTCCTTTCCATGGTTTAAAGCCAGCTTCAATTAACCAAGCGAGACAACGACCAGGATCTCCTCGAGCAAATTGACAATTGTATGGTTGAGTTGGAGGGTTGTTATTAATCCAATTTTTACAGGTACTTTCACAATCATTGCTGCCACAATTCTCACAATTCCACCAATAATCTTGCCACCAATCGCATTCTTTTGAAGACCCACGCGGCGCATAACTACACTTTTTATTCCAATCATCAACTGTTTTATACTCTTGATAGAAAAGATCAATTGTTGCTCCAGCCCAATTATGCTTACCTAAATCTTCAATTTTTCCTTCAAAATCTAATCTATAACTAATACCAATTTTTTCTTCTACTTTTAATGGTTGAATAACATTATAAAATAGACGGTGCTTCTTACCATTTAAGCTCAAGCCCCGGGCTCGAGGTACATGAATTAAAAGACTTGGCTTTGGATTTCCTTCACCTTCTACTCTTTGACAATAATATCTTGTACAGGCTGCTCCATAAATCCAATAACGAGCAACTTCATTTTCATTGCTTCCTTCTTTAGAGAAGTCTGCGTTTTGTAAATAATTTCTTTGAGTAGTCAATAATGGATCAACAAATTTTTTACAGCCAACTTCTTTTTCTGGACAAATACCTACATAACCTTGATAATTATTTTCTTTATAAAATTTAATTCCGTAAACACCATCTGTTTCATATCTATCATAGCAAGGCTGATCAGTTCCTGATTTAAACCAACCACTTTTTATTTGATTACCAATCACTACTTTTTCTCGCCATTGACATTGTTTTTCACCTGGATCTTTAAAATAAACTGTTCCACCGCCACTTAAAGTAAACTCTTCACAATTTTGTTGATTTTCTCGACAAAGGATTGGTCTTGTTTTATATAAATCTGGATTGTTTTTTAAATAAACATCTTGCCAGGTAGTTGGTTTGTTATTAACTAAAGATGGCAAACCAAATCTTTGACAGCCCTTCTCAGTTGCCTGGCAAGAAAAGTTTTTGTCATAGACCAAATATTCAAGTTGGTCAGATCTAATTGTTAAATCATCAGTTGATGGTGGTTGATCTTGATTGAATTTTTCTTCAAAAGGACTTGTTGAGTTTTGAGTATTAATTAAGGCTTCACAGCCAATTTTTTCTTCAGAACAAAGTTTAGAAAAGCTTTTTAAATAAACACGTTTATTCTCACGATCGCGATATTCAAGACAACCAATCATTTCACCAGGTCGACATCTTGGATAATTTGGAGTTCCAATACAATTTAAACCAGTTGGATCATCATAAGCATTATCACAGGAAACAGGTGTGAACCATGAATCTTTAATTAGATAAAGGGAAGTACTTTCTTTTAATTCGATATTATCAATATAGAAATTTTTATCACTGATTATTTCTAATTTTTCATCACTGCTTGGAACTTCAGAAAAATAAACTGGACCTAATCTGATAGTTTGCCATTCTTTGCTACTTGGTAAAGTTATTTGACCAAAAGAAAGATTGCTTGGTAAAAATCGAGCAGATATTGTTTGATTTGGAATACCAGTAATTTTGATTAAAAAGGTTAAAAGATAAGATTTATCTTTGAAAACCAAGTCTTTAACCGGCCTTTGAAGGCCTATTTCAGGAACAATTTGGGCTTTTACTTCTTCAGTCTTTAAAAATTGAGCTAAAATCTGATTAGAATTATTTTTTCTCACCTCTGGTTGTCGTGGTGAAGCTATTGATTCAATCTTTAATGAATGGCCAGCAAAATAAACTGATTCATTTGAATAAATAATTTTGCTTCCTTCTCTAGCCTGCCAAGGCAAGTAAGTTCCTTGTTCAAAATCATTAAAGAATGAAATTCTGATATTGTTGGCATTATTCCCTTTGTATTCGCGACAACCTTCATTTATTTGACTACATCTTCTACTTTCAGTTGGATCTGAGACGAAAGTACAGATACCTTCAGTATCGTTACCAACATAGGAAAGGCCAGGAATGAGTGGCCGATTATTGACTGGATTTTTATCTTCAAATAAAGATGGCCAACAATAATTTGGAGAAATTGGTTTATTTTTCCTTAACCTGATGCATCCATCACGGCAGACAATTGTATTTGGATAAAGTCGATAAGAAATTGTTCCTTCCTCATTATAAAATTCTTTACAATATGGATTACTTCTCGCATCATCTGGACTTTCACATTTTCCCCAATTTTTTTCAGCAATTGTTTTTTCTAAAATTTCAAATGGAGTATTATCTTCTTTTTTTCTTAAATAATATCTTTTTAGTTCATAACCTTTAGTTTCTGAACCGACCCAGGTATAAAAATAAGCACAGTTAGCATCTGGCTTTTGACAAGCTCTTAAAGAAGAATAAAATTCGCGACCTTCGCCACCGCGAGCTACTTCTTCTAAATTGGTAAAGCCTTCACAACCAACTTCACTTGCTGGACAGGTTCGAGCTGTTTTAGGAATAAAGGAGACACTACTTTCTGGATAAAAATTCGTTGGTGTTTGATAAAAGTTTTCATAACCAACGCATTCAGCTGGACAAAGATCTTTTTCTTTTGTTACCGCTGGAAGATAAGGACCAGCAGTTAAAGGAGTATATTTTTCACATCCAACTTCAGCTAAATTGCATGGTCTTATAAAATTCCGGCATTCTGGCGCATCATTTTTTAAATCATCGTCATAACAATTCATCCAGGCCGGTGCTTTCTTAAGATAAACATTATTAACTCTTCCATAATCTTTATAAGATGATTGATTTCCAACTTCTAATTGAATAGCGTCAAGAGAAAGGTTTGGCCCTGAACTTGATAGTCTTAGATCTGTTGTTTTCTTTCCAATTGGTGCTTTAAAACTGTAAGAAAGTTGTTGCCAATTAGATTTCTTTTCAATTTTCCAAGTTTTTGAAATATTAGTCTCAGGAATTGCAAAAGTAAGATTCCAATCATTATTTTCATCTTCATTTTTAACAAAGAAAGAAATAGTATATTTTTCTTCTGGTAAAAGTGAAATACTTGTTCCAGAATGGAAAAGTGAACCTTTCTCATTAAATTTAGCATAAACTTTTCCATGAGCTGCTTTTGTTTCATCAATAATAAATTTGCCAGTTGGAGCTAAAGCATCGTTTAAAGAAAAATTCCAACCAGCTACAATAATATTATTTCCTTGTGTTGTATAATCTTCAAAAGAAGAATTAGCTAATAAATTTGTTCCTAAATCTCTTTTTGTCCTAATAAAATTTGTACAACCTTCTGAATTTGAACTACAATTTTCTACTTGGCGATTAAAGAAAATAGTATTCTCTGAAACAGAAACTTCATAAAAACAATAAGAAGAGTCTTTTGGCACATCGCAAACTCTTGAACCATTTACTGAACAAGGACAGCCATTTGCAATTTCACAAGATGAATTAAGTCGACATTCTTTATATTCTTTGCCTGGTCCAGCACAACTCCACATTCCTGCTTCACCTAATTTTGGATTATAATTTTTACAATACCATTGACAACCAACATTTGAGGCATCACAGTCATTATAATCTAAGGTTTTTTCTAACCAATTAAATCTTGCTCCATCTTTTGTCCTTGTATAAGCTAAACAAGATTCAAATTGTGGACTGCATCGATCAGCATTAAACCGCCATGAGTTTCGATAAGCAGTACAATAATTCCAAGTATGGCAAGTTCCATCGTCATTTTCGCCAACACAATCTTTGTATTGAAGACAAACTTCTTGACGATCAGAACTTTCTTTAAAAGGAATAGCTGAATAACCAATTATTTCACATAAGGCTGGAAAAGCCTTTAATCGCCATTTTGGATTAACTAATTTATAGAATGGACTTGTTTTGTCATTAAAGCCATCAACAATTTCTTTTAAAGTATATTTTTCTTTTGGTAATTCTTTCTCAGCAGAGGTTAAAACATCCCAATATTTTCCTCTTGAAATTATTTCAGCAGCAATTTGAAAACCTAAAGGCATTATACCAGCTTTAGCCAAAATAGTTGCATTAGTTAAAGAATATCTTTCACTAAAATCTTTTTTTGTATCAACACCACCTAAATGGGAATTTTTGGCTGAAACATACCAATCAGGATGAAGAAGGTTTCTTCTCATTGCTTCTTCAATTGTCAATTCTTGATCAACAGCTTGGGCAAAAGGAGCATCAACAACACAATGATTAGGTAAGGCAAACCTTGGATCAGTTGGACACTGAACAAATTCATCAATCAAACGGATGACATCACCTTTTTTAAGTGGAGTTGTTAAAACATCAGTAAGAATAGCTCGGATTTCTTCTGGTTTTGGTGGAGAAGGAGGTTCTTCGACTGGACCACCTAGTAAAACAGGGGCACCTGTCGGACCACCTCTGCCTATGGTTTGTATTCCTTCCTGTTGAAAAATTTTTTGCCAAACTTTTGACCATTCAAGTTTTTCTGGCGGCTTAAATATTTGTTGGCCAAATAATCTTCCTTTCATGATTTCATCGTACATTTTGGCCACCAAAGTATTCATAAAAACAGTGACTGCATCAGCAATTATTTGTCCAGTAAAGGTTTCAAGTCCTTTCTTTGAACCTCTTAATACTTCACGCATACTTTCCTCAGTTACTCCGCCTGGTTGTAAAGGAATACCACTAATTTTTCCTTCAGGCCCTTTCCATTCGCCTCGTAATAATTGAAAAAATTTACTATTTTCTACAGCCCTAAGACGTTCATTAATCTTTCCTTCTAATATTCCAATTTGTCCTAAAATACTTTGTTGTGAAGCAAATCTTTTTTGAAAATCAGAAAGAATCTGTAAACTTGGTGGCCCACCTTTTACTTCTAAAGCTAGTCTTGCTTGCGTTTTCTGATAAATAGCCCTTTTTAAATTTTCGTATTGGCTAAGAAGATCATAA
This sequence comes from uncultured Patescibacteria group bacterium, assembly GCA_938030745.1. GTDB lineage: Bacteria > Patescibacteriota > Patescibacteriia > UBA2591 > CALHIP01 > CALHIP01. The sequence goes on from CALHIP010000026.1 coordinate 6,401, forward strand.
TGTTTTTCCTTAAATTTTTTAAACCAATCTCTAGCGTGTCTAAGATTGTTTAAACATTTCTCGAAATTATCCTTATTTTTGCAATATTGAAGATCTAATGAATCGCAAAATTTAACACAATCCCTTGAGCAAAAGTCATTAATACTTAACCCACTACATTCAGGAATTAATCTTTCAAAATCTCTCATCTCATTTTCAACTTCTCTCTTTTTTTCTTCGATTTTTCCCTCTAGATCTTTAACTTCTTTCTCAGACGGTTGGGGTTCTTTTACTTTCTCAACATAATTATTTATCTCTTTAAGAAGATTTCTTTCTTTTTCCTCAAGTTGTTTAAATTTATCTCTAACAAATTGAGAAGAAAATTTATTTATCTCGGTTTTAAGACTATCAAGAAATTTTGAATAATCATCAAGTTTACCAAGAAGATTAATAGCTGTATCTCTTGAGATTGCTGCTAGATTAGCAGCGATATCAGAAAGAGAACATCTTTCTTCAGGAACAAATGGAGCTGGTGGTTTTGGAACAGGTAAAGAAAGAAGAATACTTAATTTAATCTCGGGAAGTGGCTCACAAAGTCCAAAACCAGCAAAATTTTTAGCAAAATCATCTAAAAGTTCAGCAGTTATCTGATCTCCCATTTTTTCCCAATAATTTTTATCCCAGAAAAATAATGGTTGACCCTCTTTTCCACCAGTCGCAATCCAAGTCGCAACATTTGAAGCTAACATTCGATTAAATTCATTTACCACATTTTTAAATAATACTGCTGCAGTCTGTTGATAAACTACTTTAAGTGCATCCGTAAATTTTTCCCAAATCCATTGTGCTATTCCAGACAATCGCTCTACAAGCCACTGAGCTTTTGCTTGTTTTGGCAAAAATAAAATAGGAGCAATTATAGAGAAGATCAGAGCTCCCAAAACAAGAGTACTGATAAATTTTTTAGAAGATTCTTTCATTTGAATTAATTTTATTTTTACTCAGCCCCTTGCGCTTGCCGCAAGGCTTGTAAAAATAAGGTTTTTAAGGTTTGATCATCGATCTGATTTAAAAGATTTTGATCAGCTCCACCAGCTATTAATAATTGCCGAATCTCTTGAGGAGTTAATTTTTCAAATCCAGAAATTTCCTCTTGGGAAGAGGCTCCTTTTAAAATCTTTGAAAAATCTATTGAACGAAGTCCACCAGGTGCTAATTCTTCTGGCTTAATTCCTGTTTCCTTTACAGTTTCATTATACAACTTTTTTAAAGTTTCGTCATCTACTTTTTCCACAGTTTCTCTATCCAGACCAGCCCTGATCAAAAATTCCCTAATTTCAGCTGGGCTGGGTTCCTTAGTTTCTTGTTTAGGCAAAAATTCTTCTTTTTTTTCTGCAACTTTTTTCAAAGGTGTTGATTCAGGATTTGTTGGATCAGAACCAGCTTCTACTTCTTCTTTATCATTATAACCATCTGAATCAGAATCAGCAAGATAGATACTCGTTCGATATTTAAAAACCTCATCTGAATCAGAAAGGCCATCTTGGTCAGTATCTTTACTAGCTAAAATTTTTTGTATTTCTTCATTGGTTAAAACTATTTCTGATTTTTTAGCAACCCGAAATGGTCCTTCTATTGATTCTTTAATTTTTAAAAAACCAAAAAGAAGAGTAAAAATTGCTAAAAAGATAAGGAAGATGAAAACACCCTTATTTTCCATAAATTAATTTATAAAGAGTGAACCAATTATCTAAATTCAAATTTTCTGCTCTTATTTTTGGATCAAAACCAATTTTTTTAAAAATTTTTTTAATTTCTTCCTTTTTTATAATTTTTGCTAGATTATTGACTAACTGTTTTCTTGGACTGGAAAATCCATCTCGAATTAATTTGAAAAATTTCTTTTCTTCTTTCGATTTCAATTTATATTTTTTATTAATTTCTTTGATTCTAAGAATTGATGAATCAACTTTTGGTCTTGGCCAAAAATTGTTTTTTGAAACATAACTTATGATTTCCGGTTTTCCATAGAATTTAACCATCAATGAGATAATACTTCTTTTATTAGATCTCTCAACAATTCTTTCCGCCACTTCCTTTTGGATCATCAAAACCATAAGTTTAGGTTTTGGTTTTTCGCTTAAAAATTTTTTTAAAACTGCACCAGTAATATTATAAGGAAGGTTGGCTATGATTTTGTAATTTTGAATTTTTAAATTTGAAATTTTAAATTTTAAAATATCTCCTTGAATGATTTTAATGTTTTTATAATTTTTAAATTTTTCTTTTAAATAATTTGTTAATTTAGTATCAATTTCTACCGCAATTACTTTTCTAACTTTTTTTGCCAATTCTTGTGTTAAAATACCAAGGCCTGGACCAACTTCTAAAACAATATCATTTTTTTTCAATTCGCCTGCTTTAATGATTGTAGCTAAAATTTTTGGATTAGTCAAGAAATTTTGACCCCTTCTTTTTAAAGGTTTTAATCCCAATTTATGGCATATTTCCTTTACTTTAGCTTCCATATTTAAAAGGAAAAATTTTTCTTTCATACAGTAACAAAATTAATTAATTTTTTAGGAACAAAAATCACCTTTTTTATTTCTTTACCTGAAAGATATTTTTTTATTTTTTCTCGATTCTTAGCTATTTCTTTTGCTTCTTCTTCTGAAATATCAATCCTTACTTTTATTTTGTCTCTGACCTTACCATTGATTTGAATAACCAATTCAAATTCTTCCTCTTTGATTAATTTTTTATCATATTCTGGCCATTTTTCTAAAAAAATAGATTGAGATTGATTTAAATTAAACAAACGATGATAAATTTCTTCAGCTAAATGGGGAGCAAATACTGATAAAATTTTTAAAAATAGACCCGCCTCATTTTTTGAAAGTTTTTGATTTTCTTGCGAGTAAAAATTGATAAATTCCATTAAAGCAGCGATCGCAGTATTAAATTTTGTTGCTTCAATATCTTCAGAAACTTTTTTTATTGTTTGATGAAGTTTAATTTTTATCTCCTTTGTTGACTGGCCAATTTTTTCTTTATTTTGAAAAATTTCCCAAACTCGATTAAGAAATCTAAAACAACCAATCATACTCTTTGTACTCCAAGTAATTGTCTCATCAAAAGGTCCCATAAACATTTCATAAACTCTTAAAGTATCTGCTCCATATTTTTTAACAATCTCATCAGGATTAACAACATTACCAAAACTTTTACTCATTTTTCGACCATCTTCACCTAAAACAATCCCTTGAGAAGTTCTTTTCTGATAAGGTTCTTTAGTTGGAACAACACCAATATCATATAAAAATTTATAAATAAAACGGGAATATAAAAGATGAAGATTAGTATGTTCCATTCCTCCATTGTACCAATCAACTGGCATCCAATATTTAAATACTTTTTTATATTTAGAAATTGGAAATTGGAAATCAGAAATTCCTTTCATTAAGTAGGCAAGATAGTACCAATTTGAGCCAGCCCAATTTGGCATTGTATCAGTCTCTCTTATTGCCGGACTTTTACATTTTGGACATTTTGTTTTGACCCATTTTTCAATTTTTATCAATGGCGATTCACCTGTCTCTGATGGTTTGTAACTTTCAACATAGGGCAATTTAACTGGCAACTCTTTTTCTGGAATAGCTATCCAACCAGGATTTAATATTTCTCCTAAAGAAAAATAAAAATTTTGAATTTTGAATTTTGAATTTTGAATTTTAAGTTTGGATTCTGGAATTTGGGATTTAAAATTTTCAACTATTCTTTTACAATTTTCGCAGAAAACCAGGGGAATGGGTTCTCCCCAATAATGCTGGCGAGAAAAAATCCAATCACGTAATTTATATTGAACAGCTCTTTTACCAAAACCACTCTTTTCTAACCATTTTGTAATTTCTTCTCTAGCCCTTTCTGATGTTAAGCCGGAAAATTCTCCAGAGTTTACCAGAATTCCATCTTCAGTAAATGCTTCCTCTAAAATTTGAGATTTTGAAGTTTCATATCGCCCTTTAGGCATTATTACCTCTCGTATTTCTAATCCATATCTCTTAGCAAAATCAAAATCTCTTTTATCATGAGCTGGAACAACCATGACCGCTCCACCACCATAAGTAGCAATAACATAATCAGCAACCCAAACAGGAATTTTTTCTTGATTTAGAGGATTAATAGCAAAAATCCCCTTTAAAGGTACGCCTGTTTTTTCTTTTTCCAATTTTGTCCTTTCAAATTCAGATTTTCTTTTTGATTTTTCTATATAATCTCTGACTTCTTTAAAATTTTCAATTTTAGATTTTAAATTTTTAATTATTTCATGCTCAGGTGCAACTACTAAAGCAGTTACACCAAAAATAGTATCAATTCTGGTTGTAAAAACAGAAATTTCAAATTTTGAGTTTTGAATTTTGAATTTTACTTCTGTTCCTTCTGATCGACCAATCCAGTTAATTTGTTGAGTTTTAATTTTTTCTAAAAAATCAACCTGGTCTAAATCTTTAATTAAATGATCGGCATAAGCAGTAATTTTTAACATCCATTGTCTGAGTTCTTTCTGGACAACTTCTGTGTTACATCTTTCATGTTTTCCATCAATTACCTCTTCATTAGCTAAACCAATTTTACACTTAGGACACCAATTAATTGGAATCTCAGCCTGATAAGCTAAACCATTCTCAAAGAGTTTTAAGAAAATCCATTGAGTCCATTTATAATATTTTGGATCAGCAGTGTTTATTTCTCTTGACCAATCGAAAGAAAGACCCAAAGATTTTAATTGCTTCTTAAAAACCTTAATATTTTTTTGGGTAATTTTTTTTGGATGAATTCCTGTTTTGATAGCGTAATTTTCAGTTGGCAGACCGAAAGCATCCCAACCAATTGGATACAAAACATTAAAACCTTGCATTCTTCTTTTTCTGGCAATAACATCTAAAGCAGTATAAGACCTGACATGACCAACATGAAGCCCCTCACCAGAAGGATAGGGAAATTCTATTAAAAGATATTGTTTTTGCTTCTTTGAAAAATCTTTAGCCTGATGAATTTTTAATCTCTCCCAAACCTTTTGCCATTTTTTTTCTATCAATTTTGGATTATATTTCTTTCTCATATTTATATTTAATTTATACTTCAGTAATGAAAGGAAGAGTAATAATAAAAGTTGTTCCTTTATCTTTGCCTTTACTTTCTACTTCAATTTTTCCTTGATGGGTTTTGATATATTCATAAACAATGTATAATCCTAAACCAGAGCCATGAGGATGAATTTTTTCTGCTTCTTTTCCACGAGAAAATATCTTAAAAAGACGATTTTTATCTTCTTCAGTGATACCAATACCTGTATCTTCAACAATAATCTGGATAAATTTTTTTTCATCTTCTTTAATTATTTTAGTTTTAATAAAAACCCCTCCTTTTTTAGTATATAAAATAGCATTATCAATCAATCTTTTTAAAACTTTTTCAATTATTGATTTATCTAATAAAACTAAAGGTAATGTTTTATCTTTTTCAAAAACTATCGAGAGGCCTTTTTGTTGAGCTGAAATTGAAAATTCTTCAATAACTTTTGAAATAATTTCTTCTAAATTACAGAGGGAGTAGTTTAAAATTGGTTTTGTTCCAACTAACTCTTGGGCAGTTAATAAATCATCTAAAATTCTTTCTAACCTTTCAGCTGAATTATAAATTTTATTTAAATATTCTTTTATCTCTTCACCTTTGATCGTCCCATCAATTAGTACTGAAAGCATACTTTTAATAATTGATGTTGGTGTCCTTAGTTGATGATTAACAATTCTTAAAAATTCTGTTTTCATTTGAGAAAGTTCTTCAATATGCTTAACCTGCTCTTTAACTCTTTTCTCTAAATTTTTTGATAAATCTTTAACTTTTTGGTAAAGCTTAGCATTAGCTAAAGCAATTGATGCTTGATTACTAAGATTTATTAAAAGATTAATATCTTGTTCTGTATACGACTCTTGAGAAATTTTATTTCCTAATATAATCAGACCAATAATTTTTTCCTCGATTAAAAGAGGTAAACAAACAGTTGCTTCAATTCTTTTCATGTCTGATCTCAATTTTTCTAATTTTTCTCTTTCTTCTTTTTTATCTGTTTCTTGAAGAATTAAAGAAATTTCTTCAGCAACAAGTGGTTTCTGTGTTTTCTCAAGAAAATTTGTTAAAAAATTATTTCTTACCAAGGAGATACCATTTTCTTCTTTAAAACCAATATTTTTCTTAACTTGATAATTTCCTTTTTCATCTTTTAGAAGAATAACTGCTCTATCTAATTTCATTGTTTCAACTAAAGTCATTACAATCAAAGAAGAAAGTTCTTCTAATTCTAAAACTTGAGTTAATTTTTTTCCTAATTCAGTTAAAACTTTTTGATAAGAATAAAAAGTATAATAAAAATATTTTGAAGCAAACTTCTCAAAAAATTTAAAAACTGGCTGAAAGAGAAGAACTGAGATAACAATAATTAAGGAAGCAGAAATATTAAAAGATAAATAGGGAAAGAATTTCTCTTTTAAAAATATTAACAAAAACGCTAAACCAATAATAATAAAAAAAGAAAAAATATAAATTGTTCCTCTTCCTAGGACAACGTGAATATCCATTAATCGGTGTCGAATAATTGCGTAAGTAATAATTAATGCTCCTATTAATTCTGCTGGATAACTAAAAATAGGATGAATTGGAATTCGATAGGCTGGTAAATAAGCAAGAGCTCCAAGAAGCATCACAGCAAAAGCTAAAAAAATATATTTTGCTTGGGCTTTTTTAAAACCACTACTTTTTTTATAACACTGATAAATATTAAAATAAAATAGAAAAATATAAATTGAAAAGAAAATTAAAAAAATATGATGAAGTAATCTTGCTTCTGTGTGAGCTCCCCATTTGTAGACAAATAAGTCACTGACAAAATAATCACTTGGAATTAAAAAAAGAAAAATAAAAGAAAGGAAATAACCAAGAACAACTAATTTTTTCTGTTTTTTAGCTCCTGAAAAGATAACGCTGAAATGGTACATCAACGTTGGAATGAATACAACGCCAATATAGCAGATTCTATCCCAAAAAATCGCTAGATCTTTTTTTCCAACATTTAAAAACATCATTGATGTCCCAAAAAGCCAGATGGCGATTGAAAGACAGACAAGAGAGAAAATAAGATTAAGCGATTTCTTTTTATTTTTAAAAAGAATAAAAAGGGCCAAGAAAAACATTAAAATAGCACCAATAAGAGGAATAATAAATGTTTTCATATTTTAGTAAATTCTAGCAACTCTTCATTTTATTGTCAAAAAAAAGGGGTAGAAAGAAATCTAGTTTCTTCTACCCCTAACTGATGATTTGGAATCCGTGATCTTCTCCCAACCTTCCTATTTCTTTTGCTTGTTGGCTATTAACAATTCCTAAAATATGTTTCTCTTCGCCTTTTAATCCGCGGAGTAAAGTATCAGCTAAGCATGCATAAACAATATTATTTTCTGGCAATCCAATAGGTACTCCTTCATATTTCCATCCTTCTGGTAAGCGAATCCAACCACCGTAGACAATTTCAATTCCTTTTTTAGAAAGATCATCTTTTATCGAATCGGTATATCGAGGCATTGTTAAATCATAAATTATTTTTACATCTTCAAGATCAAAGATAGTAATTTGAGGAAAACCGCTGGTACAAAAAACAACAATATCACAACCTTTAATTTCTACTTTTAGATCAGTGAAATTTCCAGCTTTAATTCCTTTCTTTTTTATTTCTTCGATTCTCTTCTCATCTCTTCCGATACCAAAAAGAGAATTTACTCCTTCTTCTTTTAATATTTCAACTAAACCATTTCCAACTGAACCAGTGGCACCAATTACACCAATTTTTGATTCTTTCAAAGATTTTTTTAATTTTTCTTGAATAATTTTTTCTATTCCTTTATAAGCAGCCCAAACAGTGTAGGGATTCCCAGTAGTAATAAAGACATCTTCTGGTAATGAATCTAATAAATCCTGCCCATGGCGGGAAAAAGGAGAGGTCAAAGCACCTAAGCCAATTATCTTTGCGCCATTTTCAATAGAAAATTTAACTGCTTCCTTAATTTTTTTCAAGGAAAACTTTCTGTTTTTAAAGAATTGCTCTACATTTAAAGGCACGATTGGAAGAAGACAAACCTCTTTTCCTTTTTCGTTATAGACTCTTCCGCCTATTTGGGGAGGTAAACCCAAAGGAAAAAAAGCTGTTTGAGATGACAAATTATAAAGCTTTTTTACTATTTCATCTTGGTCAGGAGAGCACGGATGAATTAAAAAAGAAGATTTTTTTATCATTTTTACCTCCTTTTCATTTTATTCTATTTTTTTTAAAAAAATTGTCAACCTCTTTTGTCAAGCTAAATTTTAAAAAAATTTTGGTCCACAGAGAGCTAAAGCAATAGCATCAGCTGCATCATCGGGTTGGGGAATCTTTTTAAGTTTTAATAAAGTTTGAACTATCTTTTGAATCTGTTTTTTTGTTGCTCGACCATAACCAGTTAAAGCCAATTTTACTTCAAGAGGGGTTAATTCAATAAAAGGAGTTTTTCTCTCATAACAAGCAAGAATGATTATTCCTCTTGCCTCACCAACTTTTAAAGCAGTTTTAGCATTTTTAGCAAAAAATAATTTTTCTAAAACTACTAAATCAGGCTTATATTTTTTAATAATTTTTTTTATTTCATCATAAATTTTTTTTAAACGCTCGCCAGGTTTAACCGAAGCTGTGGTAGTAAGACAACCATAATCTATTAATTTAATTTTTTCTTTTTCTTTTTTAATCAAACCAAAACCAGTTTTAGCTAAACCAGGATCAATACCTAAGATAATCATATGGTTTATTCAATATTTGTATAATAATCACTAATATCTGGATCATCATCCAATTCAGCAGAAAAAGCATCAATTTTTTTTTGAGTTTCCTCGCTAATTTTTATTGGATTTTTAGCAAACCATTCAACCTCAGCGTAATCTATTTTAAAACCTTCTTTTTCTAATTTTTCTTTTACTTTTTGAAGATCTTCTGGTTTGGTATAGATTGATAACTCATCAGTTTCTTCTTTTATATCTTCAGCACCAAAATCAATAGCTTTTAATTCAAATTCATCTAAATTTTGAATTTTTTCTTTAAAATTTAAAATTTTAATAATTCCTTTTCTTTCGAATAATCTTAAAACAGAATTTTTTTCGCCAAGTCGGAATCCATAACGATTAAGAATTCGACGAAGATTAGAAAGGGTTCTGTTTTTATTATCAGTTAATGCAACAATAATAATCCCTACTCCTTCAGGAGCAAAAACTTCATAAATTATTTCCTCAATCTGAGCTCCTCCTGTTTTCCCTATTCCTCTTTGAATTGCTTTTTCAATATTTTCTTTTGGCATATTCGCCTTTTTCGCTTTTTCAATTGCTAATCTTAATTTAAAATTCGTTTTTTCATCACCACCTTCTCTAGCAGCAACAGTAATCAATTGACTTAATTTACTAAAAAGAGCACTTTTTTTCGCATCAAGTGCACCTTTGAAATGTTTAAGTTTAGCCCAACGACTATGCCCTGACATACTTCTTTTATTATACCCTAAATTTTTATTTTCTTCAATAGACAATTTTTTTAAAATTTGATATTATATTATTGATTTATGTCTATCCTTGATGATAAAGAGAAAATAAAAGAAGTTGATCAAGAAAATTTAGTTGATTTAACAGGAAAGTTGCCAGAACAATTAAAGTTTGTTTGGCAAAAAAAAGATGTGATAGATCCACCTTCTTCTTATCAAAAGGTAAAGAATATTGTTTTTTCTGGAATGGGTTGTGATCGGGCAGTATCAGAATTAATGAAAGGAATATTAATCAATGAATGTCTTATTCCTATTGAAGTAATAAGCGATTATCAAGTTCCTTCTTATATCAATTCAGAAACATTAGTTATTCTTTTAAGTTATTCTGGCGAGACTTTAGAAGTTTTAAATTTTTTTAAAAAGACAAAAGAAAAAAAAGCAAAAATTTTTGTCATCTGTGGTGGTGGACAATTACATGAATTGGTAAAAAAATATAACTTCCCTTTCTATCAATTTCAAGGTAAAGGTCCTTCAAGAGCAAATTTTGGTTATTTATTCTCCGCTCTTTTAATTTTATTATTAAAATTGAAATTAACAAAAATTAAAGAAAAAGATTTTATTTCATTGATCAAATTGTTGGAGGAATTTAACAAATTGATTGAGCCGGAAACAACTCTTGAGAAAAATGTAGCAAAATATCTTGCTTATCAAATTTTTGACCACATCCCTTTTATTATTGGAGCGGAGCATCTAAAGGCAGTTGCTTTTCGTTGGAAAAAAGAAATAAATGAAAATGCTAAAACTTTTGCCTTTGCAGAAGAAATGCCAGAATTTTTCCATAACAGTATTGTTGGTTTAGATTTTCCATGGCGAATAAGAGATGATATTTTCTTTTTATTTTTAGAAAGTGAACTTTATGATAAAAAAATTAAAAAATCATTAGAAATTTTTAAAAATATTTTAAAAAAAGAAAATTTATATTTTGAGACTATCCCAGCTCTTGGCAAAGATAGATTAGATCAAACATTAACTACTCTTCTTTTAGGTGATTGGTTAAGTTTTTATTTAGCGATTTTAAATAAAGTTGATCCAACACCAGTTGAAAATATTGAAATAATTAAAAGAAAACTAAGAGAAAAATGAACTATATTTTTAAAAGTGGTCTTTTTGGATATTTTTCTATTTTTCTGATTTCTTTTCTCTTTTTCTCTTCTCTTCAATTAGCTAATAAAACATTCCTCTGTCCTGATTCTTTTTACCATGCAAAAATTGCTTCATTTTTATCTAATGGCAAATTAATCAGAAATTTTCCTTGGTTACCTTATACAATTTTAGCTGAAAACTATTCTGATCATCATTTTTTATACCACATTTTACTTATCCCATTTGTCAAACTTTTTGGTGATCAAACTGGCATAAAAGTTGCAACTTTATTTTTTGCTACTTTTTCAATTTTTATTTTTTATTGGCTTTTAAGAAAATTTAAAATAAAAGCTGCTTTTGTCTGGACATTTCTCCTTTTAACTAGTTCAGTTTTTTTAACTAGACTAAATTTAGCTAAGGTTCCGCCAGCTGCCTTATCAGTCCTTTTTTTAGGACTTTATGCTTTATTTAAAAGAAAATATCTTTTGCTTGGAATAATTTCTTTTGTTTATGTTTGGCTTTACAATACCTGGCCAATTTTATTTGTTGCAACAATTCTTTATTGTTTCGCTAACGCTTTTAAAAAAATAATTGATAAGTGGCAGATAATATTTCAAAATTTAAAAAGTTTTAAATTTAGGATTTTAATTTTAGGATTTAAAATTTTCTTTAAAAATTTTTTTGCTAAAGAAAATTTAGGATTAATCATTTCTTGTTTATTTGGTATTGTTTGTGGTTTAGTCATTAATCCTTATTTTCCTTCAAATCTTTATTTTAATTGGGTTCATATTGTCAAAATTGGTTTAAAAAATTATCAAAATATTTTGTCAGTTGGTGCTGAATGGTATCCTTTTGAACCAACCAATCTTATTTTAAATAATCTCTTTATTTTTGCTGTTTGGTTTATTGCTATTGGCTGGTTTTTTGTCAGTTTTAAAAAATCTTCTTTGTTATTTTCTGGCCAGAAAGCAAAAACACTTTCTCTTTTTATTTTCTCTTCACTTTTTTTAATTTTTACTATTAAATCAAGAAGAAATGTTGAATATTTTGTTCCCTTAGCCATCCTTTTTTCTTCTTTTTCACTTAATCGTCTTTTTTCAAATTTTCCTTGGAAAGAGTACTTTTCTCAGTTTAAAGTCAAAGAATTTCCTTATAATTTAATGAGCTTCATTCTTGGTTTTTTTCTTTTAGTGATTTTTGTTTTCTGTAGCTTTTCTTTTTTTGAAAAAGTTTGGGCAGAAAAAATAAAAGAATTTGCTTCTGGAGCAAGTTTTGACCAGTTTAAAAAAGTTTCAGAATTCTTAAAAGAAAATACCCAAAAAGGTGAGATAATTTTCCATTCTTCTTGGGACGAATTTCCTCCTCTTTTTTATCACAATGATAAAAACTATTATATTGCCGGTCTTGATCCAACTTTTATGTATGAAAAAAATAAGGCTCTTTATTGGATCTGGTTTAATATTGTCAGTGGTAAACAAAAAAATAATTTAAGTAAAACAATTAAAGAAAATTTTAATGCTCGATATGTTTTTGTTCAGGCAAATCGTCAAAAAATGAAAGAAAATCTTGATCAGGATAAAGATTTTGAGAAAGTTTACGAAGATAAAGAAGGCTATGTTTACAAAATTAAAAATTTTTAATTTTAAAAAAATCAATCTTTTTGTCATTTTGTTTTTTACTCTCTTGACTATTTTTATTAGTTGGCCATTAGTCCTTAATCTTGATTCAGCTATTTTTGATTTTTTTATTTTTGATTCATTAAATATTATCTGGACTATTAATTGGAATATCCATCAAATTTTTAAAGATCCATTTAATCTTTTCCAGGCAAACAATTTTTATCCAGAAAAAAATGCTCTTGCCTATTCTGAAAATCTATTAGGGATTAGTTTTTTAGTTTTACCAATCGTTAAAATTTTTAATAATCCTGTTTTGGCTTATAATTTTTCTCTTTTTTTATCCTTTATTCTTTCTGGTTATGGAATGTTTTTATTAGTTTATCATTTAACAAAAAATTATTCTGCTTCAATTTTGGCAAGTTTAACTTATACTTTTGCTCCTTTTAAAATCTTAAGAATGCTTATTCATTTAAATATTGTTTCTGGCCAATGGCTACCATTTGTTTTCTTATATCTTGAAAAATTTTTTGAGGAAAAAAACTTAAAAAATATAATTTTATTTTCTTTATTTTTTATTCTTCAGAGTTTAACCTCCCTTCATTATTTTGTTTTTTTATTAGTTAGTGTTTTTGTTTTTTTTATAATCAAGATTTTTTTAAATCGTCAAATTTTAGATAAAGATTTTTTCAAAAAAATATTTATTTCATTTTTTTTAATTTTTATTTTCCTTCTGCCAATTTTTTTGCCATATTTTCAAATAAAAGAAGGATCGATAGGTAAGGCATGGGAAATTGCTTTTTATACCCCTTCTTTGAAAGATTATTTAAGAGTATGGTATCTTTTAGAAAAAAAAGAATTAATTAATAATTTAGAAAAATTTGTTTTTATTGGCTTTGTTCCTTTAATTTTATTAATTTTGTCTATTTTTATTTTTAAAAAAATTAAGAAAGAAAATCTTATTATTTATGGAGTCATTGGATTAATTGGTTTTTTATTATCTTTAGGACCTTTAATTAAAATAAAGGAAGGTTATATTTTTGGTTTTTATTTACCTTTTCTATTTATTCCTGGTTTTAACCAGATCAGAGCGGTTAGCCGATTTTCAATTTTATTATTTTTTGGTTTAAGCATTATCTTTGGTTTAGCATTAGCTCATCTTTTTAAAAAGGAAATTTTAAAAAAATTTTTATTTTTTTTCTTATCTATTTTATTTCTTTTTGAGATATTTTTTATCTCTTTAAATTTAGTAAAATTAATTAGGATTCCGGTTGGTAAAGAAATTCCTGAGGTTTATCAGTGGTTGAAAAAAGAAAAGGAAGATTTTGCCATTCTTGAATTACCAATTGCTTTTAAAGAACAACTTCCATATCTTTACGCTTTAGATATTAACTCTTTTTATCAATATTTTTCCATTTATCATTGGAAAAAATTGGTCAATGGCGATAGTAGTTATTATCCTAATTCTTATTTAGAAAGAGTAAAAATCTTTTTAAATTTTCCCGATGAAAAGTCAATCAAATTGATAAAAGAATTAAAAATTAAATATATCATTCTTCATTATGATTTAATACCTGAAAAAGAAATGATGGAAAATAAAATCCATCAGTGGCCAGAATTATCTTTAAAAAATGTTTTTGGAAATGATTTTCTCTATGAAGTTAAATGAAATTGAAAAAATTATTCTAATTTTAATTATTATTTTGGCAGGTTTTTTAAGATTAGTTAGTTTAACTAAAGTTCCTTCTTCTTTTCATCATGATGAACTTTTAAGTATTTATGAAGCCTATTCAATTTTTAAAACTGGTTCTGATCAATGGGGAAATTTTTTACCTTTAAGATTTAAAGCTTTTGGTGACTGGCCACCGCCTTTATATTTTTATTTTAATGTTCCTTTTGTCTTAATTTTTGGTTTAGAAGAAATTACTGTTAGGTTACCATCTGCTTTTTTAGGAATTTTAACAGTTTTTTTAACCTACCTTTTAGCTAAAGAAATCTTTAAAAATAAAACTATTGCCATTTTAGCGAGTTTTTTTCTTTCTATCTCTCCTTGGCATCTTCAATATTCAAGGCTAGCTTGGCCAGCAATTATGGTTCCATTTTTAATTAGTTTAGGACTTTGGTTATTTTTTTCTGGTCTGAATAATCAAAAGAATTCCCGCATTTATTTTGCCATCTTTTTTATTTCTCTTTCTGCTTGGGTCTATACACCAGCTCAAGTCTTTGTTCCTCTGTTTCTTTTTGGTCTATTCATTTTTTATCATAAGAAGGTAGAAAAAAAAGTTATTTTTTATAGTTTTATCATTTCTTTAATTGTTCTTTTTCCTTTATATTTTTTGAGTTTAATTATTCATCCAGAATGGCAAACAAGATACAATCAGATCTCAATTTTTTCTTTAAATCAAACAGGATCAGTTAAGTTAGCTCTTTTTCTTTATAATTATCTTTCCCATATTAGCCCTTATTTTCTCTTTATTTATGGTGATAGTAATCTTAGACATAATCCTTTAGGAATTGGCCAGCTTCATTTTTTTGAAATGTTTCTTTTATTTTTTCTAATTATTTATATAATCACTCCTCAGATTTTTAGAAAACAAAAGTTTTCTCATTTGCCATTTCTTTTTTATTGGTTTTTTATTTTTCCTTTACCTTCTTCTTTAACAATTGAAAATATTCCTCATGCTACTCGAACAATTGTCGCTTTACCATTGGTCCATCTTTTTTCTTCTTTAGGTCTTTATCTAATTGTTTCCAATTTAAAAAATTTTAAATTTCTTTACCCTTTTACCTTGATGATTATTGTTATTATTATAGGCTTATCCTTTTCTTTATATTTATTAAATTATTATAAATTCTATCCAATCTATTCTGCTTCTTGGTTTGGCTATGGAAATAAGGAGGTAGTAGAATATATTAAAGAAAATCTAAATAATTACGAAAGATTTGTCTTTTCTGGAACAAGATACCATCCCTATCTTTATTTTGTTTTCTATTTTAAAATTGATCCGAAAGTTTTCCAAAAGACAGTTAAAACAGATAAAGATTTTGAAGAAAAATATAAAGTGGTGATTGTAAAAAGTTTTAATAATTTTGAATTTAAAGAATCTCTAAAAGAGGAAAAATTTTTACCAAAAACTCTTTATATAGAAAAAAGATATCTTGAAACAGAAATAGAAACTGAAAAACAGAATTTGGGGGAAACTTTATTAGAAGAAATTCCTTTAGAAATAAAAAGAATTATTTATTTACCTAATGGGTTAGAAGCATATCGAATTTATGAATTTAAAAAATGATCTCCCTTATCATTCCAACTTATAAAGAAAAAGAAAATATTGGTAAATTACTTTTTTTGATTTGTAAACTTAATCTTAAGGATTTTGAAGTAATTGTTGTTGATGATAATTCACCTGATAACACAGCTGAAGAAGTAGAAAAAAATGCTAAAAAATTGCCTTTGAAAATAAAATTGATTAAAAGAAAAGGTAAAAGGGATTTATCTCTTTCTGTTTTGGAAGGATTTAAAAAAGCAAAAGGAGAAATTTTAGGAGTAATGGACGCTGATTTTTCTCATCCACCAGAATTGATTCCAAAAATGATTAAAGAATTGGAAAATGTTGATTTAGTTATTGCCAGTCGAAAAATCTCTGGTGGAGAAATCAAAAAATGGCCATTAAAAAGGAAAATTTTTTCAGGATTAGCAACTTTTCTGGCTAAAACCTTAGTTCCAAAAATCTCTGATCCTTTATCTGGTTTTTTCTTCTTTAAAAGAAAAATTATTAAAGAATTAAAACTTTCACCAATTGGTTATAAAATAGGCTTAGAAATTTTTGTTAAAGGAAAATATAAAAATTTTAAAGAGATACCATTTGTTTTTAAAGATAGAGAAATTGGAAAAAGTAAGTTAAATTTTAAAGTAATTTTAAAATTTCTTTTCCATATTTTAAAACTCTGGTTTTGGAAAATAAAAAAATGAAAGAAATAAAAAAAATTTATTTTTTTCTTTTTCTAGTTATTGTTTTAATCAAATTTTTATTTTTACCTTTTTTTGGTGATTTTTATGATTTATTTCTTCATAGTCAATGGGCAAATTTTTTAATTAAAAATCCAATCAATGAGATTTATTCAAAAACAAATTGTAATCTTCCGCCATTTTGGGTTTATATTTTATGGTTATTTTCTAAAATTCATTTTTTAATCACCAATAAAATAGTTTTTGTTTATTCAGAGGTCTTAAAAATTCCAGCTATTCTTTTTGATATTTTTACTGGCCTTTTGATTTTTTATTTTTTAATTAAAGAAAAAATTGAAGAAAAAAAAGTATTTTTAGCTAGCTTATTTTTCCTTTTAAATCCTTTTGTTTTTTATCTTTCTTCTTTTTGGGGCCAGCTAGATTCAATCTATGTTTTTTTTATTCTTCTTTCTTTTATTTTTCTTTATTATAAAAAAACAATTTTTGCCTCAATTTTTCTAGCCCTTTCTTTTTTAACTAAACTCCAAGGGATTATTTTTTTCCCTTTGTTTTTCTTTATTCTTTTTAAAAATTATCCTTTTAAAAAGACAATTTTTTCTCTTTTAACTATTCTTCTTGTTATTTTTATTATTCTTTTACCTTTTCTTATTAAAGGATATTCACCAGTTTTTATTTTCCAAAAAACTTGGATAGCCTCTTGGCGGTTTGCAAATTTTCTTTCTTTAAATGCTTTTAATCTCTGGTGGATTCCTCAGATAATTTTTTCTTTTTTGGAACCTCCTTATATTTATGACTACCTTCCTTTGTTTGGCTCAATAAATTTTAAAATGATTTCTTTGATTCTTTTTTCTCTTTTTTATTTGTTAATTATTTTAAATATTAGAAAAAACATTTTCTTTTTAGCTAGTTTAGTCTCTTTTTTGTTTTTTATGATACCAACAGCTATGCATGAAAGGTATATCTTTCCATTTTTTGCTTTCTTTTCAATTTTTTGGCCAATAAAAAGAGGTTATTTAAAATATTATTTTTATCTTTCTTTAACTTCATTTTTAAATCTTTTAGCTGTTTTACCACCAACCTTTCTTTTCGAAGAAACTCAAAAAATTTTTTCTCTTTTTATTGGTCAATTAAGTATTCCCTTAACACTTATTAATATCTTTATTTTCTTTTATTTTTTCTTTATTCTTTTTAAAATATGAGAAAAAATTTTTTAATTACTGGTGGAGCAATCAATAATTTAATCATTTCAATTCTTTTTGGTTTATCTTTAGTTAAAATTTTAGAAATTATTAAAGAAATTTCTTTCCGCCCAAATTTATTAGAAATTTTACTTCTTCTTTTTTGTTCTTCTCAATTTTATAGCTATCTTCCTCGATTAGTTCAGAAAAAAATATATTCATGCATAACTCTTTTATTTATATTTCTAAATAGAAATTATGATAAAAATTCTTATTGTTTTACCAACTTACAATGAAGAGAAGGTAGTTGAAGAAAATACATTAAAAGTTTTTGAATTTTGCCAGAAAAATCTAAAAGATTTTGATTGGCAGATTTTAATAGCTGATAATGGATCAATTGATAAAACATTTAAAATTGCTGAAAGACTTTCAAAAAAATATCAAAAAATTTCATTTTTCCATATCCCTGAGAAAGGAAGGGGTTATGCTTTAAAAAAGGCATGGTCAGAATATCAGGCTGATATTTATTCTTATATGGATATTGATCTTTCTTCTGATTTAAATTCTTTTCCTTTATTGATTAAGGCAATTACTGAAAATAATTATGATTTAGCAATTGGCTCGCGTTTGAAAAAGGGAGCAAAAAAAAGGCGTTCTTTCTTAAGAGAAATTATGAGTCGAGTTTATAATCTTCTTTTAAAAATTTTATTTAATCCATCATTTGAAGATGCCCAATGTGGTTTTAAGGCTATCTCAAAAAGAGTCGCCAAAGAAATTCTACCGAAAGTAAAAAATAATCATTGGTTTTTTGATACTGAACTTTTAATTTTAGCTGAAAAAGCAGGTTTTAAGATTAAAGAAATTCCAATTGAATGGATAGAAAAAAGAACAGTTAAAAGGAAAAGTACA
This sequence comes from uncultured Patescibacteria group bacterium, assembly GCA_938030745.1. Lineage (GTDB taxonomy): Bacteria > Patescibacteriota > Patescibacteriia > UBA2591 > CALHIP01 > CALHIP01. Next base: position 24,804 of record CALHIP010000026.1, read on the forward strand.
GTTAAAATTTTTTCAACAATTTGGGAAGATATTAAAGGAATAATAGAATTAAAATTTCGGTTAAAGAAATAATTACTTGACAAAAATTTAAAAATTTGCTAAGATAATTACTGAAATTCAAAAAGGAGGAAAACATGGCAAAAAAACAGAGAAATAACCAAAAAAATAAGGACAACCAAAAAAATAAAAAATTTCCTTGGTATGGAAGCTTAGCAATTGTTATTACTGCACTTATCGTTTTCCTTATTCTTGGACTAACAATTCTTAGTAAGATCTCAGTTACAAGAAAAGCAAAAGTCACTGGTAATGAAGATGAGGTTACAGTAGAGATCCGGAATTTTTCTAATCATGATGAAGTGATGGAATTTCTTTTCAAAAAATTAGACAAGTATAAAGAAAACGGGAAAATAAATAAACTTTTTGAAGAAATAAAAAATCTCTCTTATCAGATAGCACAGATAAGAGAACTTCTTAAGGAGAAAAAAGATGAGAATCAGAAACTTCAAGCCCAACTGAAAAATCTTGAAAGACAACTTAGTTATAAAACAGATAAATTAATCCAGGAATTAAAAGATAAAAAAGAGCAAAAAGTTAAAGAAGAAGTTAAAAAAGAAGAACCTCTTAAAGTAATAATTTACAATAAAACTTCAAGAAACGCAGAAATCTCTGGACTTTTCAGATATCCTCGATTGAAAATAAACGCCCACGAAAAGATAGTAGTCTATTTATCTCCTGGAGATTACATAATAGAAGTAACGATCGGAAGAAGAAAGGTGCAGACTAAACTTACTGTATCTAAAAACGAAATTTTTTATCTTGGAGAAGCTTGCTATGGGTATATTGAAATCGACGATTAAGTTTCATTGATTTTCAAAAAGGAAAGAGAGGGGTAAGATACCCCTCTCTTTAACTTTTTATTTTTATCAACTTGTCTTGACTCTGAAAGGCTTTTCTACTCCTAATCTTTCTAAAATAAATAAATAGATCACTCGGGCTAAAATAATGATAACTAAACCAAGAATTGCTTCTTTAATTAAATTTTTTGCTTTTTTAATCTGTTCTTCATTTGCTGAACCAGTTATCCATAAAAAGCCACCATAAATAATAATAATAATAAAAATAACACCAATAAAAGTTAAAAGATAGTTAATAATTTTAACAATTGTCATTATTGGATCTGTCTCTGTTGGAAGCTCTGGCATTTCTTTAGTTACCTCTCCCCAGACTTTTTTTAAAAGATTTAAAGTTCGTTCTTCTACTGGTGTTTGAGCAAAACTTTGGGATAAAGATGAAAAAACAAAAAGAAGAAAAATCAGCCAAAAAAGAATTATTTTAAATTTTTTAAAGGCAGTAATTTTCATATTTTTTATTTAGGCTGGAAAGAAGCAAGGCCGTGTAGTCGGCTAATTACAAAAGCAGTAATTGTATAGGCAAAAAGAATAACAAGTAAACCAACAAGAGCATAAGTCAAAGTTTTTTTTGCTTTTCCAACTTTTTCTTCATTACCACCAGCGGTCATCCAAAGGTAACCACTGTAAATAATCATACAAACTGCTATCACTCCTAAAAAAGATAAAAGATATTGAATAATATTAAAAACAATTTCAAGAATATCTCCTTTTTCAAGAATTGGTGTTCCTTCAATTAATTCAGATTCATAATCTGATGGTGAGGGAGGTTCTTCTTGAGCTAATAAAATTTGATTCGGCAAGAAAAAAAATAATAAGAAAATAATAAAACTTTTAAGGAAGATTGATTTCCTCTTATTATTTTTTTTAATCATTTTTATATAGAGAAAGAGTCAGAATTTTCTTTAAAGAAAATCTAAAACTTTTTCCTTGCTTCTTTCTTCAATTTTAAAATCAGAAATTAGGCAAAAGCTCTCAATTGACTGATGACGAATGAAGCAAGAGCAAAGGCAAGTAAAACAACAATTAAACCAATTAAACCTTGAATTAGGACTTTTTTTGCTTTTCCAACTTTTTCTTCATTACCACCAGCAGTCATCCACATAAATCCACCAATAATAATCACTACTAAAGCAACTACACCTAAAAAGGCAAGAACATACTGGATAGCAGTAAAGATAATTTTAATTAGATCGGCGTTTTTTAAGACTGGCGTCGGTGCAACAAGATTGTTCATCCATTCTTCCCAATTATTAACTTGAGCAAAAACTATAGCTGGTAGAACTAAAAGAGTTAAGCTTAAAGGTAAAATTAATTTTTTCATATTTTTTCTTTTTTACTTAACCCTCCAACACACTTAAATATTCATTTACTCGACCTTTTATTATTTTTATTATTCATCTTTAAAAATAAAAAGTCAAGAAAGGTTATCCACAAGTTAATTATTTCGGCTGTTCGATAAATTTTTTAATAATGAAAGTCACTAATGAATAGGAGAAAAAGACAATGGCTAAACCAAGAGTTGCCCAAACTAATGTATTTTTTCCTTTTTTGACTTGTTCAACGTTGCCACCAGAAGTCATCCAGAGAATACCACCATAAATAAACATAATTAAAGCTAAAACACCAACAATGCCTAAAACAAGTTTAATCGCATTGGCAATGATTTGATACATCTCAAGATTGCCAAGGGGAGAAGGAAGTTCTTCTTGGGCAAAAATAGGTCTAATAAAATTAAAAAGTAAAAAGTAAAAAGTAAAAATGGTAAGAATAATTATTTTTTTAGAAAGAGACATAAATTTAAAACTATTCTGATTTTTTTTCTTCGGTAGTAGGAAAAACATACCATTTTTTAGAGCCGAAAATCTCACAGGACTGAAGAATCTGACCTTTTGAAAGACCACAAATAATTATATTGACAATATACCAGGAAAGAAAAACAATCATCAAGCCAAATAAAGTACCAATTAAAATTTGTTTTCCTCTTTTCACTCTTAAAGGGTTTCCGCCTGAAGTTATCCAGATTATACCACCAACAATGAAAAAGATCAAAGCAAGAACTCCAATTATTCCTAAAAGAAAAAGAGAAACACCTCTAGCTAATCTTAAAAAATCAATTAATTGACAATTGCCTTCTTCCCGACACTCCAAACTTACTTCCTTAAGGATATACCATTCAGCAGCGGAAACAGATCTAAGAAATAAAAGAGGAAAAATAATCAATAATAAACCAGCGATTAATAAATTCTTTTTTTTCATAAAATTTATTTTATTGTTTGATTTATTTTTAAAACAGCAAAATTAATTGCCTCTTTATAGGTTTTTTTACCATCAATGACATCATTAATCATTTCCTTCATCGCTTCTTCCATTAAAAGAGCATTTTTACCTTTATACCAAGAAAAAGCAGTTAAAGATTGACTGGCGAAAACTTCTAAATCAGGATCTTTCATTTGTTCAACAATTAAGCTTCTTAAAGCTGTTGGTTTTTTAGTTTTAAGAAGATAACCAACAGGATTTAAGGCAGAAAATTTTAAAAATGCCCAAGCTAAATCTTTATTTTCACTTTTTTTTGAAACAACCTGAACTTGATAATGAGCGAAATTTATTTCTTTAATTGTTCCTTCTGGTTGAGGCATTTTAGCAATTCCTAAAGGAATGTTTGGTCCTTGGCTTCTAATTAAAGGAAGGTGATAGGCATAACCGAAGAAAAAAGCTAATTTTCCTTGAGTAAAAAGTTCTAAAGCTCTTGGCATTTCTTTATTCCAAGTATAGATTTCTTTATTTTTATCTTGAAAATCAGTATAAAATCTTAATGCCTCTTCTGCTGGAAAATAATTTGGATCACCAGCTAATGGCTGGTTAAAAGTAGCAAAACCATCTGGATTACTCATTGAAGTTCCAACCTGCATCATTAACAATGATAAAATATCAGTTGGTCTTTCAATATTATTAGTAGTCCCTAAAGCAGCTCCTGCTTGATAAATATTTCCTTCTTTATCAATTAAAGTTAATTTTTTTACTTGTTGAATAAATTCTTCCCAAGTTTTTGGTGGTAAAGGAATTTTTGCTACATCTAGAAGATCCCGATTATAATATAAAACTAAAGTATCAAAACTTAAAGGAAGACCATAAATTTTATTATTAATCACAACATCTTTTTCAACCTGAGCAACAAACAACTTTGATAAATCTTCAACTCTTAAAAGTTTTTCTTCTTTTGTTAAAATCTTTCTTTTTTTAAAACAGCCTGGGCCTGTTTCAATTTCTTTTTTTAAAAAAACACTATTTGGCATTGGTTCAAGCCATTCTTTGGCATATTCTCTTATCCAAGTATTAGGTAAAGAAAAAATATCAGGGCCAACTCCTTTTGCCCAAGCCTCAATTAAAGCATCTTTGTATTCTTCATACCGAAGTTTTCTCACGTTAATATTAACATGAGGATAAACAGCTTGAAATTGACTAATCAAAGGAGAAAAATCAGATGGTTCTTCCCAAATTACCCACCAATTTAAAGTAACTGGCGGTAAAATTGGCTTTTTAGCTGGTGCTCCTGGCATTGGCAACTGAGGAATCTGGCTTTCTACTTTCGCTCCAAAGATAAGAAAGAAAAAAATTAAAGATAAGAGGAAAATTTTAACTAACCGCATAAATTTGATTTATAATTTTAAAATTTTTTTAAGATCTTTTTGAATTTCTGGATGTTTTAATCCTATTTCAATATTTGCTTTTAGCCAACCAATTTTATTTCCGCAGGAAAGCCATTCCCCTTGATATTGATAAGCATAAATTTCAATTCCTTTTTCTAATAAAATTTTTAAAGCGTCAGTTAAATAAATTTCTTGGCCTGGTTTTATTTTTTTTGATCTTAAATTTTCTAAAGGCTGAAAAATTTCCGGAGTTAAAATATAGCGACCGGTAATCGCTAAATTTGATGGTGCTTGGGAAATTTTCGGTTTTTCAATTACATCTAAAACTTTAAAAATTCTTTTTTCTATTCTTTTTCCTTTTATTATACCATAAGAAGATACTTCTTTTTTTAAAACAGGATGAACAGCTAAAACAATTTTTTTATATTTTTGATAAACCTCTATTAATTGTCTAAGACAAGGAATCTTACTTTCGATAACATCATCAGCAAAGAATAAAGCAAATGGTTCATTCTTAACTTTATTTTTTACACATAAGATAGCATCACCAATTCCTAAAGGTTTTTTTTGATAAAGATAGGTAATCTTTGAGATGTTTGTTTTTTCTATTTCTTTTAAAAGATCGAATTTTTTCCTTTTAACTAAAATATATTCTAATTTTTTATTTTTTTTAAAATAATCTTTAATATTTTCTTTTTCTTTTGAAATAACCAAGATAATATTCTTGATTCCTGAATTAAATATCTCTTCAATTAAATATTGAAGAACTGGTTTATCAACTAAAGGAAGCATCTCTTTAGGAAACGCCTTAGTGATAGGTAAAAACCTTGTTCCTAAACCGGCTGCTAAAATAACAGCTTTTTTGATCATAATCTTTTTTCAACTCTTATTTTACCTCCTTTTTCTAAAATAACAAGATCCCGCCGAGAGATTTTGCCAGTTAAAAGATAGTTAGCAATCGCATCATTAACTTTTTCCTGAATAACCCTTTTTAATTCTCTAGCGCCAAAAACAGGATCAAACCCTTCTTGAGCTAGTTCATCAATTGCCTCTTCAGTAACTAAAAGATTAATTCCTTTTGTTTCAAGTGTCTTTGCTAATTTACTAAGAAGAAGTCTGGTAATCTCTTTTAACTCGTTTATTCCTAAAGATTTAAAAATAATTATTCCATCAAAACGATTTAAAAATTCAGGTTTAAAATATGGTAAGAGTTTTTCCTTAATAAAAACTTCTTTAATTTCATCAATTGTTTTGCCTTGGCGAAGTTGTTCTTGAAGCCAATCAGAGGCAGCATTTGAAGTCCCAATTAAAATTAAATTGGTAAAATCAACTGTTCTACCTTGCCAATCAGTTAGTCGACCATCATCCATCACTTGTAAGAAAAGATTTAAAACATCTGGATGAGCTTTTTCAATTTCATCTAAAAGTAAAAGAGTAAAAGGGGTTTTTCTGACTGCCTCAGTTAGAACTCCTCTTGGCTCAGTTGAACAACCAATTAGTCGACCAATTGATTCTTTTGTCTGAAATTCACTCATATCCAATCTAATCATTTTTTTCTCAGAACCAAAATAAATATCAGCAACTGTTTTTGCTAGTTCTGTTTTACCAACACCGGTAGGACCTAAAAATAAAAGATTGACAATTGGTCTTTTTAATTCTCTTAATTCTGTCCTTGCTCTTCTGATAGCTGTTGCTACTGCTTTAACTGCTTCTTCTTGATCAATAATTCGTTGATGAATTTTTGCTTCTAATTCTAAAAGTATCTCTCTTTCTTCTCGACTAATTTTCTCGGGTGGAATGCCTGTCTTTTTTGCCACCAATTCAGCAACATCATCTTTTAAAACAAATGAGTTTTTCCCTTTTTTATTTTTAACATAAATAGCTACTTCTTCAAGTAAAGAAATTGCTTTATCTGGTAAAAACTTCTCAGCTAAATATCTTAAAGAAAGTTCAACGGCATTAACTAAACTTTGATAAGAAAAGAAAACTTTGTTTTTTGCTTCTAAAAGGGCGACTTTTGCCATACAGATTAAAACTGCTGTATTTTTATCCGGCTCGTTAACTGAAACTTTAGCTAATTTTTGACCTAAAGCTGAATCTTCTAAATATCTTTCATAAGAACCAGAAATTGAGCTAGCTAGGACCAAACAATATCCTTTCTCAATAGCTTCAGCTAAAATTTCAGAAGCATCTAATTCACCTTCAGTTGTTTTTATTCCAACTAAATTATGAACATCTTTGATAAACAAAACAATATTGCCAGCCTTAATAATTTCAAAAATAATTCTTTGAATCCTTTCTTCAATTTCACCTGGCCTTTCCGCACCAGCAACTAAACGACTGATGCTTAAACTAACTAATCTTTTATCAGATAAAATTGATGGTACCTCTTCAGCAACCATTTTTCTAGCTAAACCTTCAATAATAGTTGTTTTCCCAACGCCTGGTGGGCCAACTAAAACTATTCCTCTTTTTCCACCTTCTAACAATCTAAAAATTTCTTCAAATTCTTTTTCTCGATCAAGACAAACACCTAGATACCCTCTTTTTGCTAACTCAGTTAAATCAGAAGAAAAACTATCTAAAAATGGCGTTTGAACAGCAGTCATAGCAATGTTCATTGGTCCTTTTCTTTTTATCGCTGCTCCAGATAAAACCATTTGCCAATCTTTTCTTATTTCTTCATAAACTTCTTTCCAGACAATAACATTTTTTAAATCTTCAGGTTTTACTTCAAAATCATCAAAAATGATTTTTGTTGGTTCATAATCAGAAGAAAGAAAAGGAAAAACTTCAAGAGGAGAGATAAGATCCTTTTTCTTTTTATATGCCTCTATTCCTGCTTTGATCAATATTTTTTTAGTCTCCAAAGAAAAACTCACTTTTCTTTTTTCTTTATAAAAATTAATTTTTGCTAAGAATTGTGAGATTTTTTCTTTCATTTTAAACCAGGGAATTCCTAAACGAGTTAAAATAATCATTCCTTCTTCTTGTTGAAGAAGACCGACAAAAAGATGGATTGGTTCTATTTTGAAATGGTTTAGTTTTTTCGCTAAAAGAAAACTTTGGGAAATTGCTCGATCTAAAGATTTTGTTAAAAAATCATTAAGATTAATTTTTTCTTTTTTTAAAAAATATTGGCTAAGCAATTTCTTTTCTTTTTCTTGATCTTTAAGATAAATAAGGAAAAGCCAGGCTAATAAAGAAAGCCAAAAGATAAAGATTAATGAATCTTGATTAATATTTATAAAAATTGAGAAATTAATTTTAGCTTTTGGGATCAAAACTTGAGAAAGACAAATCAATCCGAAAAGGCCAAAAAGAATAAGAAAAATTTTAAAGAGAATTTTAAAGATTTTTTTTATTTTCTCAATTATAAACAAAAAAGTTGAAATTTCTCGGTCGAAAAAAATGGTTTTATCTAAAAAAGAAAACCAAACACCTGTTCCTAAACAAACTGGACAAATTTTTCCTTCTTTTTCTCCTTCGCCCAAACAGACTGAGCAAAGATTTAATTCTTCGTTCATATGATTGGATAAATTAAGAAATAATGGCAGAAATTAAATAAATAGCAAATAATTTTATAAAAAATCAATGGTAAGAGAATAAGATAGAAAATAAAAATAATCAGGCAGATAAAAGAAGCAAGAATAATTTTGAAAATATAAAAAGAAAGGTGGATGACTCTCATAAAAAAACTAATGATCCGACCTTCTCTTGAATAATCGCCATACATTGGTTTGAAAAGATTGGCAATTAAAATTTTTAAAACAATTGGATTTGAAATTTCAAGGATTGTTCTTCTCAAGAAATTGAAAAATTTGACTAATCCTTTAGAATACCACCATAATGGAAAATAAAGAATGAGGACTAAAGGTTCTAAAATAAAAGTTTTAAAAATAATATCCATATTTACTGTCTTTTAAAGAGAAAAGTTTGTTGAAAGATGGTTAAAATTAAATTGACTAACCAATAAAGAACTAAACCACTTGGTAAACCTAAGCTAATAACAAATGTAAAAATAGGCATCATTACCTTCATTTGTTTATTAAGAACTCCCATCACTGACTCATTTTCCTTTCTTTTTTCTTTTGGCATCTTGACTAATGATCTTTTTGTTTCAAACATTTTTATTTGAAAATATTGAAAAAGGCCAGTTAATAAAGCTAAAGAAAAATTTTTTTCAGCTAAATTAAACAATCCAAAAGCAACTAAATTAAGTTGTCCTGGGTTTTTTATAAATGGATAAAGAGGTAAAGTTTGACTAAAAAGACCAGTTCTGAAAACTTGATAGACAGCAATAAGAATTGGTAATTGGATGATTAAAAAGAAGAAGGGAGAGAATGGATTAATTTTATAAGTTTTATAAAGCTGAATTGTTTCCTGAGCAAGTTTTACTTTATCATAAGAAAATTTTTTCTTGATTTCTTCTAATTTCGGTTGAAGTTCGGCTAAAGATTTTTGAACTCTAATTTGTGAAAGAGATAAAGGATATAAAATTAGTTTAACAAAGATTGTTAAGAAAATAATTGATAAACCTAAATCATAAAAACCAATAGTTTGATAGAAAAAGATTAAAAGATTTAAAAGAGGTTGATAAAAAATGAGGTTAAAAATTTTAATCATAATAAAATTACTGAAGCAACTTTGTCTTTTTTATCTTTAAGTTTAATTAATTTAACGCCCTGAGAAACACGACCTAAAATTGGAATGCTTTTTAAAGAAATTCTTAAAATTTGTCCTAAAAGAGAAGCAATAATTAAATCACCTTTTAAAAATTCGGAAAAATTTTTTTCATCAACAAAGAATAATTTAACCAATTTTCCTGTTTTTTCTGTCAAACGATGGATTTTAATACCAGAGCCACCCCTTTTTTGAGAACGGTAAAAAGAAAGAGGAGAAAGTTTGCCATAACCAAATTCAGTAATTGAAAAAATTTTTGCCTCAACGGATTTTTTCTTAGGTAAAACTTCTAAAGCTATTAATTCATCATCTTGGCTTAATTTTATTCCCCTTAAACCTTTTGCTTCTCTTGAAAGTTTTCTAATTTCTTTTTCTGAAAATCTAATACCTTGACCATTTCGACTAACAAGGATTATTTCATCTTCGCCGGTTGAAGGTTTAACTGAAATAAGAGAATCATCTTTTTCCAAACCAATAACTACTAAACCACTTTTTCTTATTTTCTTCAAGTTTTCTATCTCTATTCTTTTAACCATTCCCTTTTTTGTTGCAATGATTAAAAATTTTTGTGATAATTCTGAAGAGAAATAATTTTTTGACGAAACAGCTAAAACCGATGTAATCTTTTCATCTGAATTAAGAGAGAAGAAATTGGCTATCGCCTCACCTTTTGAGGTTTTACTTTTCTCAGGAATTTCATAAGTTTTTAATTTAAAAACTTTGCCAGAATTAGTAAAAAATAAAATTTCAGAAAGGGTTGAGGTAAAAATAAGATGAGATAAAAGATGGTTTTCTTTTGTCTTTAAAATAATTGTTCCTTTTCCTCCTCTTTCTTGAACGCGGAACTGTTCTGGCGAAACTCTTTTGAGATAGCTGTCTTGAGTTATAACAACTATTGTTGGTTTATCAGAAATAAAATCTTCTTCTTTAAATTCTTCAACTACTGTTTTAACAATTTTTGTCCTTCTTTCATCACCATATTTCTTTTTTAACTCTATAAGATCTTCTTTAATTAAATCAAGAATTTTCTTTGGCTGAGCTAAAATCAGACTTAAATTTTCTTTTTTCTTTTTTAATTCTTCAAGTTCATCCTTAATCTTTTGCCTTTCTAATTTAGAAAGTTGCCAAAGTCTTAATTCTAAAATCGCATTGGTTTGACTTTCAGTTAAATTTAGTTTTTCAATTAAACTAATTTTTGCTTTTTCTTTATCTTTTGATTCTTTAATAATCTTTATTACTAAAGAAAGATTAGCTAAAGCTTTTTTAAAACCTTCTAAAACATGAATTCTTTTAATAACCTTATCAAGTTCCCATTCGGTTCTTCTTTTAATAACATTCTGCCGATGGTTTATATATTCTTTTAAAATATCTTTAAGGGAAAGTGTCTTTACTTCTAAACCTTCAACGAGAGCTAAAAAATTAAAATAAAAAGATGTCTCAAGTGGAGTAAAATTAAAAAGATAGTTAAGAACCTTCTCTGGATGAGCCTCTTTTTTTAAATCAATAACAATCCTTATTCCTTCTTTATCAGAAAGATCGCGAATATTTTTAATTTCTAAGATTTTTTTCTCTTCAATTAGTTGGGCAATTTTTTCAAGAATAGTTCTTTTTTCTACTAAATAAGGAATTTCTTTAATAATAATTTGATTTATTGAATCTTTTTTGAAAATTTCAGTCTTTGCTCTAATTACTATTTTGCCTCGACCAGAACTATATAAATCTTTAAGAATTTGGCCTCCAAAAACTATTCCACCAGTTGGGAAATCTGGACCTAAAATGAAATTCATTAATTCCGAAATTTCTGCTTCTGGATGATCAATTAAATAAATCAAAGCATCACAGATCTCAGAAAGATTATGAGGAGGAATATTTGTTGCTACTCCAACAGCAATACCTGAAACACCATTTAATAAAAGAAGAGGAATTCTTGCTGGTAAAACAACTGGCTCTTTTCTTGTTCCATCATAATTAGGAATAAAATCAATTGTATTTTTCTCAATATCTTTCAACATTTCTTCACCAATTTCTGAAAGTCTAGCTTCTGTATAACGATAGGCAGCCGGTTTATCTCCATCAATTGAATTATGAACAAAAACTCCAGCTGATAAAGCAAAATTGTGCCATGGTTCAGTAGTTAAATCATAAACATCTTCTTTTTTAAAAAGAACTTTTGTTTTCGTTACTTTTTTTGTTGAAAAACCCATTAAAGAATCGCCAGGCTTTAAATCTTTAGCCTGTTTATAACTACCATCTTCAAGCATAAAAAGATGATCTAATGTAGATTTAATCTTTTCTTTATTATCTAAAATAATTTCTATTATTCTTTCATTTTTTCGCGTCAATCTTGGATTTTTGATTTCAGAAATTTCAATTTTTTTAGTTTTATGATTAAAAGTGAATGTCTGATATTTTTTCCCTTTTTTATATTCTTCAATCAATTCTTTAAAACTTAAATCTCTTCCATCAGAAATTTTTACTTTTGTATCTTTTGTAAAACAACCGAAATTTCCTTGACCTTCAATTAATGGATATCTTAAAGAAAAATCTTGGGCCATTCTAGCTAAAGCATCATAAACTGCCATATCACCATGTGGATGATAACGAGCTAAAACAGAACCAATAATGGAAGCTGATTTTCTAAATTTAGCATTATGATGAAGCCCATCTTCAAAAGCAGCATATAAAATCCGACGCTGAACTGGTTTTAAACCATCTCTGACATCAGGCAAAGCTCTTGAAACAATAACACTCATTGCATAATCTAAATATGAATCTTGCATCTCTTCACCAATAGCTCTTTCTTCTATTTTTTCTTTAATTCGCGATTTTGTTTCATTATTTTTTTTATTCTTCATAAGATTTATTTTCCTGATTAAGATATTCTAAAACTTTTTCTTTTAGTTTTTTAATCTCAGGGGGTACTTTCTCTTCTTTATTTTCAATTAAATTTAAATTAGAAATTTTAAAACTTTTTATTTCTTGGAAGATGTTTTTAAACTCTTCTAAAAAACTTGAAGTTTCTTCTTCTAATTTTTTAGGCAGGACTTCTTGATATTTTTTTGTTTTAAATGTTAAGAATTTCAAATAAACTCGCCAAAGAATAAATAAAATTATAAAGGTAGTAATAACTAAGACCCAGAGGAAAGTTTTTTTTCTAAACTCTTTTTCTTTCATTTAAAGGTTTGGTTTTAAAATAACTAATTTCTTTTTTTCTTTTAAAATTTCATTCTTTTTAATTTTTAATTTCTCCAATTTTTCAATTTTTTTTAAACTAAATTTTTTAAGAAATGGCAGAAGTTCGTTTTCTTCTTTTTTATAAACAGGGATAATAATTGATGGCTGAATTTTGTTAATCATTTTGATTGTTTGGTCAATTAAATTTTTATCGAAAAGAGGTAGGATAACAATATCAACTTCATAAAGTTTTTCTATTTCTTTATCAGTCAGATTTTTAAAAACTTCTCCAAAAAAGCAAATTTTTATATTTTCTAAATTTAAAAGATAAATTGTTTTTAAATTCTTTCCCTCAAAATGGGGAATCCCATAAATAAAAATATTTTTTATCTCATATTCGCCAGGATTAGACAAAACAAGATGACCGGAAAAATCTTTTTTCTCTTTTATCTCTTCTTCAGAGGAGAAAATAACAATTTCTGAAGTAATTCTTGGATTTTTAAAACCTAAATCTTTTGGTGAAAACGGATTAGTAATAATTGTCACTCCAGAAGAAATTATTTTAAAACAAGTGTTAGCGTACCAAATAATCTGCATAGCTTATCTTATCAGTTCTTTACTGTTTTGTCAAATTTTGATATAATGAATAAATATGAAAAAAATAATAAAATCTGTGATGAATCAATTCAAAGTTGGTAATATCGTCGAAGGAAGGGTTATAAAAATAAAAAAGAATGAAATTTGGGTTGATCTAGATGGAAAGGCAGTTGGAGTTATCAGAGGACCTCAGATTGGAAATGAAAAAAAATTAGCTGTTGGAGATAAGATAATGGCAACAATTATTGAAGAAGAAAATGAACTTGGAGTATTAGAACTTTCGACAAAAGAAATTTCTGGTCTAAAAGTCTGGGAGGAACTCAAGAAAATTAAAGAAAACAAAGAGACAATTAAAGTAAAAGTTATTGAAGCAAATAAAGGAGGGTTAATTGTTGAATATAAAAAACTTCAAGGGTTTATTCCTTCCTCTCAACTTGCTTCAGATCATTATCCACAAGTAGAAGATAAAAATAAAGATAAAATCTTAGATCTTTTAAAAAGATTAATTGGTAAGGTTTTAGAGGTGAAGGTTCTTAGTCTTAATAAAAAAGATAAAAAAATAATCTTTTCAGAAAAAGAGACAGAACTTGAGAAAAGAAAAATATCGTTTAAGAAATATAAAGTTGGTGATATTGTTGAAGGAAGGGTTGTTGCTTTTTCTCCGTTTGGTGTCTTTTTTGAATTTAATGACGGTCTTAAAGGATTAGTTCATATCTCAGAACTTTCTTGGCAAAAAGTTGAAAAAATAGAAGATGTTGTCAAAATAGGAGAAAAAAGAAAGGCGAAAATACTTTCTTTTGATAATTCGAAGATTTCTCTTTCTTTTAAAAGATTAACGCCAGATCCTTGGCAAGAGATAGAGAAAAAATACAAGGTTGGAGAAACAGTTTTAGGAAAAATTTCAAAAATCACACCTTATGGAGTTTTTGTTGAACTAGATAAAAACATTCAAGGACTAGCTCATATTTCTGAAATACCCGAAGATCAGAAAAATGAAATAAAAGTTGGTAATTTTTTAAAATTTAAAATAATTTCTTTAGAACCTGAAGATCATCGTTTAGGTCTTTCATTAAAATTATGAAAAACATTATTATAAATTTTTTAGTTCTTCTAATTCTCTTTTTGATCATGGCTGGTTTTTTCAGTCTTTTTAATCTTCCGACAGAAAAAGCAAAGGAAATAGGAATCACTGAATTTATTTCTTATTTAAAAAATAAAGAAATAAAAGAAATTTTTGTAGAAGAAAACAAGATAAACCTGATCACTAAAGAAGGAAAAAAGTTCTTCTTTTTTAAAGAAGAAAAAGAAACTCTCCAAAATCTTTTAAACTATTACAATGTCCCTCCAGAAATTACTGAGGAAGTTTCTATTTTTGTTAAACCGGTAGCAAAACAAAACATTTTCCTTCAAGTTATTGTCCCAGTTATTCTTCCCCTACTTTTAATAATTGGCTTTATTTATCTTTTTACCAGACAACTTAGGGGTGGAGCTCAAGAAGCATTTAGATTTGGTGAATCAAAAGCTCGAGAAATTAGGCCAGGAGAAAAACCAAGAGTTACTTTTAAAGATGTTGCTGGAGTTAAAGAAGCAAAAGAAGAATTAAAAGAAATTGTTGAATTTTTAAAAAATCCAAAAAAATTTACTGCCTTAGGAGCAAAAATTCCAAAAGGAGTCTTACTTTTAGGAATGCCAGGAACAGGAAAAACACTTTTAGCTCGAGCAGTAGCTGGTGAAGCAAATGTTCCTTTTTTCCATATTTCAGGTTCAGAGTTTGTTGAAATGTTTGTTGGTGTTGGCGCAAGTCGTGTTCGTGACCTTTTTCAGAGAGCAAAAAAAAATTTACCATGTATTGTTTTTATTGATGAACTTGATGCAGTCGGTAGAATGCGGGGAGCTGGTTTGGGTGGTGGCCATGATGAAAGAGAACAGACTTTAAACCAGATTTTAGTTGAAATGGATGGGTTTGAACCAAATATTGGATTAGTAGTCATGGCTGCTTCGAATCGACCAGATATTTTAGATCCAGCTTTACTTCGACCTGGCCGTTTTGATCGAAGAATTATTTTAGATATGCCTGATGTAAAAGATAGAGAAGAGATTTTAAAAATTCATAGCCGGGGAAAACCATTAGCAAAAAATGTTTCTTTGAGAAAAATTGCTGAAAGAACGCCTGGTTTTTCTGGAGCTGATTTAGCTAATTTAATGAATGAAGCAGCGATTCTCGCTGCCAGACGAGGAAAAAGCAAAATCTATGAAAAAGAGATTTTAGAATCAATTGAGAAAGTTCTTTTAGGTCCAGAAAGAAAATCTCATATTCTTTCAGAAAAAGAAAGAAAGGTTATTGCTTATCACGAAGCTGGTCATGCTTTAGTTGCCCATTTCTTACCTCATTGTGATCCTGTTCAAAAAGTATCTATTATTCCAAGAGGGCTAGCAGCTGGCTATACAATTAAGATGCCGGAAAAAGAAAGATATTTAAAATTTAAGTCTGAATTTTTAGATAATTTAACTTCAACTTTGGGTGGCTATGCAGCTGAGGAAGAAATCTTTGGTGAAATCACAACTGGTGCAGCTAATGACTTAAAATTAGCAACAGAGATGGCAAAAAAACTTGTCACTGAATTTGGAATGAGTGAAGTTTTAGGACCAAGAACATTTGGTGAAAGACATGAGTTAATATTTTTAGGTAGGGAGATTGCTGAACAAAGAGATTATTCAGAAAAGACTGCAGAGTTTATTGACCAGGAGATTTCAAAATTTATTAATTCTTGCTATCAAAAAGCAAAAGAAATTATTAAAAGCAAAAGAGAATATTTAGAGAAAATTGCTCAAAAACTTTTGGAAAAAGAGACATTAGAAAGAGATGAATTTTTAAAAATTTTCAATTAATTATGACTAGTAATATTCTTAAGAAATCTTTCCAAATCATTTGGCATCATCCAATTCTTTGGTTTTTTGGTTTCCTTTCAACATTTTTTTTCTTTTCTTTAAATGAAATCTTTATAATTTTCTCTTCCTCATATTTTTTCTCAGAGTTAGAAAAAACAAAGGTCTTCTTTCTTCCGGAGGGTCAATTTAAAAATCTTGGCTCTTTTTTATTAATAATTATTTTTTTAGGTATTTTCTTATCTATTTTTTTAGCTATTTTTTCAGAAATTTTTCTAATTTTATCTGTTAAAAAGATAAAAGAAGAGAAAGATGAAAGTTTAGCTAAAAAATCTTTTAATTTTTTGCCCAAGGTTTTATTTTTAAAGATCATTTTAGTTTTATTTTTCCTTCTTTTTTGGATAGGTTTTAATTTCTTTAAATATCTTCCTGATGTTTTTTTGTTTCTTTTTGTTTTTATTTTTTCTTTATTTGGCTTAATTTTGTTTTTTATTATTCGCTATTCAATTTTTTATTTATTAATAGAAAAAAATAATTTGTTAAAATCTATAAAAAATGGTTTTCTCTTTTTAGGAAAGAATTTAATGTTGACTTTTAAATTATCAATTCTTCTTTTTTTAATCTCTTCTATTTATAGTTTTGTAATGTTATCTTTTTTAGGGGGTGGTGTATTTTCTTATCCTCTTCGAATTTTTAATTTTATTTTTAGCAATCTTCTTGGCAAATATGGTTTTTGGTTGGTTGCTCTTTTAACAGTTTTCTTTGTTTTAATTTTACAGATTGTTATTATTGGTTTAATTAATTCTTATCAAATTGTTTGTTGGACTTATTTATTTTTGAAAAAACGTGAATAACTTATTTTTTTAAAGAACTTTTCCACATCTTTTTCCACTGTTTTTAAATTAAAAAAATTGATAAAATAAATAAAGAAAAAGTTTTCAACAAAATTAAAGGAGTTATTATTACTACTTATTTTAAAAGTTATTATCTATGAAAGGAGTTTTTCTTCAAAAAAATTTACTTGAAGGGTTAGGAAAAGTTTCTCGTTTAGCCAGTAGCGGAAAAACAACATTACCGATTTTAGGGAATATTTTATTAAGAATGGAAAAGGGACTTCTTTACCTTACTTCAACAAATTTAGAAATCGCAATCGAAACTTATATTAGAGGAAAAATTGAAAAAACTGGCTCTTTTACCTTACCTGCTTCTTTATTTTTTAACCATTTAAATTTTCTTCCTAATGAATCTTTAGAATTAGAATTAAAAGGTGATGAACTTTATTTAAAATACAAAAACGGAGAAACAAAGATAAAAGGTCTTCCCGCCGAAGATTTTCCTATCATTCCTCGCTTTGAGAAAAAAGAAGGAGTAAAAGTTTCTGGTAAAGATTTTAAAAAATCTCTTCAATCAGTAATGATAGCAACTTCTTTTTCAGAAGTAAGGCCAGAAATAAGTGGTGTCTTTTTTAATAAAAAAGAAAAAAAACTTTTTCTTGTTGGAACAGATAGTTATCGTTTAGCAGAGAAAGTTATTGATCTTAAAGAAGAAAATGAATTAACAAAAAAAGCAATTGTTCCGATTAAGGCTTGTCAAGAACTTTTTAGAATTCTTAATAGTGAAGAAGAGGTAGAGATTTTTTTCTCTGAAACTCAAATTCTTTTTTCTCAAGGTCCAACAAATTTAATTTCAAGAACTATTCAAGCAGAATTTCCAAGTTATCAAGAGATTATTCCTTCAAATTTTAAGACAAAAGCTATTCTTAACCGAGAAAATTTTATTAAAATTATTAAGGGAATTGCTCCTTTCTCTCGAACCGGAATTAATGATATTTCCTTAGTTTTCCATCCAGAAAAAGAAAAATTAATTATTTCCTCCTTAAATCCTCAAATTGGTGAGGCAAAAGTAGAGATAGAAGCAGAAATCTCCGGCGAAAAAAACTCCCTTTCTTTTAATTATCAATATCTTTTAGATGGACTTTCTAATATTTTAAGTGATGAAATTAGTTTAGAAGTAATTGATGATTCTTCACCAGCTCTTATTAAACCACAACCCGAGGAAAATTTTCTTTATCTTTTAATGCCAATTAAAAGTTAATTTGATATAATAAAATAATATGTATCTTGTCCCAACAGTTATTGAAAAATCTCCTTTTGGTGAAAGGGCTTATGATATTTATTCTCGGCTTTTAAAAGAAAGAATCATCTTTTTAGGCGATGTTATTACTGATGCAGTAGCTAATACAGTTATCGCCCAACTTTTATTTTTAGAATCTGAAGATAAAACAAAAGATATTAAACTTTATATTAATACACCGGGAGGTTCAGTAACAGCTGGATTAGCAATCTATGATACAATGCAATATGTTAAACCCGATGTAGTGACAATTTGTGTTGGTTTGGCAGCAAGTATGGGTGCTGTGTTGTTAGCTGGCGGAGCAAAAGGAAAAAGATTTGCCTTACCAAATTCTGAAATAATGCTTCATCAAGTTATGGGTGGTGCTGAAGGACCAGCTATTGATATAAAAATTAGAGCTACACATATCTTAAGAGTTAGAGATAGGATCAATAAAATTCTTTCCTACCATACAAATCAACCATTAAAAAAGATTGAACAGGATACAGATCGTGAATTTTTTATGACTGCTGAAGAAGCAAAAAATTATGGAATTATTGACGAGATCATAAAATAAAGATATTAAATATTTAAAAGCCGAGAAACCTTTCCTGAAAGGAAAAACTCGGCTTTATTTAATAAATTTATGAAAGAAATTAGCTCTTTTGTTCCAATTGTTGTTTTTATTGGCATTATTGTTGGTTCTCTTGTTGGTTATTACTTCAGAAAATTCTTAGCAACCCGTTTCTTGGAAAGAACAGAAATGAAGATAAAAGAGATGGAAAATAAAGCCCATCAAGAAGCAAAAAGAATTATTCTTAAAGCTAAAGAAGATGCCTTTAAAATTATTGAAAAAGCAAGGAATGAGTTAAGAATTAAAAATGAAGAATTAAAAGCTAAAGAAGAAAAATTAGAAGAAAGAAGGGCTCTTTTTGATCAGAAACTTCTTGAATTTGAAGAAGCTAAGACTAAGTTGATTGCTAAAGTAAAAAAAATTGAAGAATTAAAAGAGGAAGTAAATAGACTTCAAAAAGAGGCAAGAGAAAAATTAGAAAAGATTGCTGGATTGTCACCTGAAGAAGCAAAAAATCTTTTATTAGAAAAAATTGAAAAAGAAAATAAAGAAGAGATTTTAGCTAGAATAAGAAAATTAGAAAAAGAAGCATCTGAGGAAATAGAAAAAAGAGCAAAAGAACTTCTTGTTTTAGTAATGGAAAGGTATGCTGGCAAAGTTGCTTCAGAGAAGACAACATCAACAATTGGTTTGCCTACTGATGAAATGAAAGGAAGAATTATCGGTCGAGAAGGAAGGAATATCAGAACTATAGAACAACTTACAGGTGTAGAAATTATTATTGATGATACACCAGGCGTTATTACCATTTCAAGTTTTTCTCCTTTAAGAAGAGAACTAGCTAAAAGGTTATTAGAAAAATTAATTGCTGATGGAAGAATCCAGCCAGCAAGGATTGAAAGGTTTTTTGAAGAAGCAAAAAAAGAATTAGCTACAGAAATAAAAAAAAGAGGTGAAGAAACAGTTTATAATTTAGGAATCGTTGGCTTACCTTCAGAAATTGTCCATCTTTTAGGCAGGCTTTTTTACCGAACAAGTTATGGTCAAAATGTTTTACAACATTCAATCGAAGTAGCAAATCTTTCTGCTCTTTTAGCTGCTGAATTAAAAGCAGATGTTTCAGTAGCAAAAAAAGCTGGACTTCTTCATGATATAGGTAAAGCAGTTGATCAAGAAATGATAGGCACTCATCCAGAAATTGGCAAAGAATTAGCTGAGAAATATAATTTACCTAAAGAAATAATTATTCCGATTGCTACTCATCATGATGATAAACCACCAACTCTTGAGGCAATTATTGTTAAAGTTGCTGATGCTATCTCTGGAGCGAGGGAAGGAGCAAGAAATGAGACTTATGAGGAATATATTAAAAGACTTGAAGAATTAGAAAAAATTGCTTTAGGTTTTTCTGGAGTTGAAAAGGCTTATGCTATTGAGGCGGGTCGAGAGATAAGAGTTTTTGTTAAAGCAGAAGAAATAGATGATTTAGAGGCAGAAAAACTTGCTCGAGAAATTGCTAAAAAAATTGAAAGTACGCTTCAATATCCAGGAGAAATCAAAGTTAATGTTATTCGTGAGAAAAGAGTTATTGAGTATGCAAGATAAAATATCAATATGAGATTAAAAATATTATTTTTTGGCGATATTGTTGGTAAAATTGGTCGGACTGGTTTAATTAAAGTTTTGCCTCAGTTAAAAAAGAAATTAAAACCTGATTTAGTTTTAGCCAATGTTGAAAATTTAGCTCATGGAACTGGAGTAACAAAAAAAACTTTAAAAGAAATAAAAATAGCCGGAGTTGATTTTTTTACTTCTGGCAATCACATTTGGTCAAAAAAAGAAATTTTTGAGATCTTTAATGATCAAGAATTAAAACAGATTCTTCTTCGACCAGCTAATTATCCTTCTGGTCTTCCAGGTCAAGGAGAAAAAATTATTAGGGTTGGCAAAAATTCCATTTTAGTGATAAACTTGTTAGGAAGGGTCTTTTTAGATGTAGAAACCGATTGTCCCTTTCATAAAGTTGATGAGATTCTAAAAAGATCATCTTTCCAAAAGATAAATGCTATAATTGTTGATTTTCATGCTGAAGCAACCTCTGAAAAAAATGCCTTAGGTTATTATCTTGATGGAAAAGTTAGTGCTGTTTTGGGAACCCATACTCATATCGGAACGATTGATGCTAAAATCCTTCCTTGTGGAACTGGTTATGTTACAGATATTGGAATGGTTGGAGCAAAAGATTCAATTATTGGTGTTGATAAAGAAAATGTTATTAAAACATTTTTAACCCAAATCCCTTATAATTTTAAAATTCCAGAAAAAGGAGAAGTAATTATCAACAGTGTTTATTTAGAAATTGATCCAAAAACAAAAAAAACAATAAAAATAAAAAGGATTGATTTAGAAACAAAAATTTGATAATAAAAAGTTATGCCTAAAGAAGAAAAAGAAGAAAAAATTAAAGCTGCTGAAGAAGCAATTAGACAAATCAGGGAAAGATTTGGTGAAGGTTCGATCATGAGATTGGGAGAGGCAAAAAGAATGGAAGTTGAAGTTATCTCAACCGGTTGTCTTTCTTTAGATTTAGCTCTTGGAGTGTTAGGTTTACCTCGAGGAAGAGTAATCGAAATTTTTGGTGAGGAAGCAAGTGGGAAGACAACCGTTTCTTTACATGTTTTAGCTGAAGTTCAAAAACAAAAAGGAGTAGCTGCTTTTGTTGATGCTGAACATGCTTTAGATCCAGAATATGCTAAAAAGATTGGTGTAAAAGTAGAAGATTTATTGATTTCTCAACCTGATACAGGTGAACAAGCATTAGAGATTGTTGAAACATTAACTCGTTCTAATGCAGTTGATGCAATTGTTGTCGATTCAGTAGCAGCTTTAACACCAAAAGCAGAAATCGAAGGTGAAATGGGTGACCAATTTGTTGGTCTTCAAGCAAGATTGATGAGTCAGGCATTAAGAAAATTGGCCGCTATTGTTGCAAAAACTAAAACAATTGTTATTTTCCTTAATCAAACTCGACAGAAAATAGGTGCTGTTTGGGGTTCACCAACAACTACTCCCGGTGGCACTGCTTTAAAATTTTATTCTTCAGTTAGAATTGAATTAAAAAAAATTGGCCAAATTAAAAAAGGTGAAGAGGTTATTGGCAGTCGAATTAAGGCAAAAATTGTTAAAAACAAAGTTGCTCCACCTTTTAAAGTTTGTGAGTTTGATATTATTTATAATGAAGGAATTTCAACCGCTAGTGAATTGATTGATTTAGGAATGAACTATGGTCTAATTAAAAAAAGTGGCAACACTTTTTCTTTCAATGAGACGAAATTAGGCGTTGGTCGGGAATCAGCTAAAGAATTCTTAAAGAAAAATCCAAAAGTTGCCTCTCAGATTCGTCAGGAGATTTTAAAGAAAGCTAAAGAAGCAATTACTTAATTATGAAATTAAAAATGGAATTTTTTATTATTCCAATAATTTTCTTTTTAATTATTTTAGGAATTATTTTTTTCGAAATAATAAAAAATATTAAAGAGCCAAAAATAAAAATAGATTTTAAAAATTTAACTAATCAAGAAAAAGAGGATTTAAAAGAGGCTTATCAGGTTTTATTCCAGATAAAATTA
This sequence comes from uncultured Patescibacteria group bacterium, assembly GCA_938030745.1. GTDB lineage: Bacteria > Patescibacteriota > Patescibacteriia > UBA2591 > CALHIP01 > CALHIP01. The sequence continues at coordinate 47,017 of CALHIP010000026.1, forward strand.
ATGAAAAAAGAATTAAAAAATAAAGAAGTTCCTTTTTTAAAAGAAAAAATAAATCAATTTGAGAAAAAATTGTTAGAAGAAAAAGATCTTTCTCAAATAAAAAAAATTTCTCAAGATTTTTGGGATTCGAGTATCTGGCAAGAGATTTATCAATTAGAAAAATAAATGCCCCCAGCGTGAGTCGAACACGCATCTTCACCTTAGAAGGGTGCTGCTCTATCCATTGAGCTATGGGGGCAATTTTGTTTTAATATTTTAGCAAAAATCAGAAATTTTTCAAACCTTTTCTGAATTTATAAATTTTTGGTATATCTCTAATAACTTTTTTGCCTGACTTTCAGCTGAAAAATTTAAAGCTATTTCTTTACCATTTTTTGAGAACTCCTGGTAAAGCTTTTCATTATTTAAAATTTCTAAAACTTTTTCAGCAAAAAGACTTGAATTGTAAGGATAAACCGAAAAACCATTTTTACCATCGATTAACATTCCTGAATAACAATCGTCTTTTAAAGCAACAATTGGTAAGCCAAAATAACTTGCTTCAAGAATGATTAACCCTTGGGTGTCAGTTAAAGAAGCAAAAAGAAAGATCGAAGAACTTCGATAGATTTTTATAACTTCTTGCCAAGGAATTCGACCAGTAAAAATTATTTTTTTCTCAAGACCAATTTTTTTTGCTTTCTCTTTTAGTTCATTCATTAGATTACCTTCACCAACTAAGACAAAGGAAAGATCACCCCTTTTTTTCCTTATTTGATAAAAAACATCAAAAAGAAACCTAACATTTTTCTCTTCTGTTAATCGGCCAACATAAAGCAAAATTTTGTCAGTTAAAGGAATATTAAATTTTCTTCTTATTTCAGAATCTTTTTCTTGTGTCTTTTCTAATCTCTCTAAATCTAAACCAGTTGGTAAAATAAAAATTGGTTTTCTCACTCCATATTCTTCGAGCAATTTTTTCATTTTTAAAGAAGGAGCAATTAAAGCTGAACAATTATTGCCATAAATTTTTAAATAAAATTTCATTAATTTAGGAAGGATTTTGTTATTTTTGATTAACCAATATTTTGCATATTCAGGATAAAGAGTATGGGAGGTATAAAAAAGAGGAATTTTCAATTTTTGGCTAACAATTTTCGCCAGCCAGCCAGCTGAAAATGGAGTGTGGCTATGGGCAATATCTAATTTTAAATCAAAAATTTTTTTGATATCTTTATAGGTGAAAAACATTAATCTATTTTCTGGACTTTTAATCAAACAGACTGATGGAAAACGAAAGACATTTTTTTCTTCTTTCTTTTCGTTATAATTTGGACAAAAAACAAATACCTCATGACCAAGTTTTTCCAAATAAATTTTAAATGTCTGCATTGAAATTTCGGTTCCAAAAGTAACAGGAAGGTAAGTATCAGAGAAAAAGCCAATTTTCATATCTTTTATTTTAACATATTTTCTTAAATTGGTTAAACTTTACTTATTTTTTTAATCTGTTATAATTTTAACTTCTATGGCTTTAAAAAAAGAAATAAAAGAAAAAATAAAAAAAGAATACGGACTCCATGAGAAAGATACTGGTTCAATTGAAATTCAGATTGGTCTTTTAACTAAAGAAATTGAAGAATTAGCTAAACATTTAGCAACCCACCGTCATGATTTTTCTTCAAAAAGAGGATTATTAAGAAAAGTAGCTAAAAGAAGAGCTCTTCTCCGTTATTTAGAAAAGACAGATAAGAAAAGTTATGAAAAAATTATTAAAAAAATAAAAAAGAAAGAATAAGATATGTTAATTTATAAATCACAACGGGTTGGTGTTTTTATTGATACTCAAAACATTTATCATTCGGCAAAAAATTTATATCAAGCAAGAGTAAATTTTGGTCGACTTCTAGAAGAAGCAGTGAAAGGTCGTCAATTAATTAGAGCAATTGCTTATGTTATTCGTTCAAAATCATCAGAAGAAGAGACATTTTTTGAGGCTTTAGAGAGACAAGGTTTTGAAGTTAAATCGAAAGATTTACAAATATTTTTTGATGGAATGAAAAAAGCTGATTGGGATGTTGGTATCGCGATTGATGCAGTAAAAATGGCGGATAAATTAGATGTTGTTGTTTTAGTCACCGGCGACGGTGATTTTTTACCTTTAGTTAATTATCTAAAAGAGAATAAAGGTTGTCGAGTTGAAATTATAGCTTTTAAAGAGACTGCTTCTTCAAAACTTATTGAATCAGCTGATCAATTTACTGACTTATCTTCTCAAAAAAGGAAATTTTTAATTAGAAAATATGAATAAAATTTTTGAAACAGAAATTGGCGGTCGGAAATTAATTATTAAAACAGGTGAATTAGCTGGTCAGGCTAATGGTTCAGCTGTTGCTCAATATGGCGAGACAACAGTTTTAGCAACAGCGGTAATGGGTGAAGAAAAAACTGAACTTGACTATTTTCCTTTAATAGTTGATTATGAAGAGCGATTTTATGCAGCTGGTAAAATTAAAAGCTCAAGATTTATTAAAAGAGAAACAAGGCCACCAGATGAGGCAATTTTAGCTGGCCGTTTAATTGATCGCGCTTTCAGACCTTTATTTCCCGAAGAGTTAAAAAGAGAAGTTCAAATTATTACCACTGTTTTATCAGTTGATCAAGAAAATGATCCTGATTTAGTAGCTCTTTATGCTGCTTCAGTTGCTTTAGCTATTTCTGACATCCCTTGGCATGGACCAATAGGAGGATTAAGGATTGGTTTAGTTGATGAAGAATTAATTTTGAATCCAATCAATTCAATAAGAGCAAAAAGTAATTTAGATTTAGTTCTCGCCGGAAAAGACTTAAGAGTTGTAATGATTGAAGCATCTGCTAAAGAGGTTTCTGAAGAAACGATTTTAAAAGCAATTGATTTTGGGACAAAACAATTGCCTTTTATTGTTGATTTTTTTCAAAAAATTCAAAATGAAGTTGGCAAAGAGAAGATCAAATTGCAAAAAAATTCTGATCAAGATTCAGCAAAGATAAATAAAATTATTCAAGAATTTTTCAAAGATGAAGCAAAAAAATATTTATTTGAAAAACCACTTTTAACTAAAGAGGAACGAATCGGCGCAGCTGAGAAAATTCGGAATAAACTTGATGAGATTTTAATAAAAGAAAATATTGGCAAAGAAAGAAGAGAAAAAGTAATTAAAGAAATTAATAAATTAATTTATAAAGAGGTATCAAAAGCAATTTTAGAAAAAGAAAAAAGAATTGATGGCAGAAAACTTGATGAGATAAGAAAAATCTCAGCAGCTGTTGGAGTCTTGCCTCGCGTTCATGGTTCAGCTTTATTTGAAAGAGGAGAAACTCAGGTCCTCTCAACTGTAACTTTAGGAGCGCCAGGAATGGAACTTTATTTTGAAACAATGGAAGAGGTTGGTCGGAAAAGATTTATGCATCATTATAATTTCCCTCCCTTTTCAGCTGGTGAAGTTTCGCCTTTGAAACCAACGGGTCGAAGAGAAACTGGTCACTCAATGTTAGTTGAGAAAGGTCTTTTACCTGTTCTTCCTAATTCTGAAAACTTTCCTTATACAATTCGTGTTGTTTCTGAAGTTTTATCTTCGAATGGTTCAACCTCAATGGCTTCTGCCTGCGCCTCATCCTTGGCTTTAATGGATGCTGGTGTACCAATTAAAAAACCAGTAGCAGGAATTGCTATTGGGCTTGCTTCAGAAGAAGATGAAAAAGGAATTAAAAGATTTAAAACATTTGTTGATTTACAAGATTTAGAAGATGGCCCAGGTGGAATGGATTTTAAAATCATTGGTACAAGGGATGGGATTACTGCCATTCAGATGGATACAAAAACTCATGGCCTCTCTTTTGAAATTATTGAAGATACTCTTGAAAAAGGAAAGAAGGCAAGAATGGAAATTTTAGATTTTATGGACAAAATTTTATCTAAACCAAGAGAAAAGATCTCTCCTTATGCACCAAAGATTGTTTCCTTTAAAATTGATCCAAAAAAGATTAGAAATGTTATTGGACCTGGTGGTCAAGTAATTAATGAAATTATTGCTCAAACAGGAGTAACAATTGATATTGAAAAAGATGGTTTGGTAGTTGTTACTTCTACCTCCGAGAAAGCACTTTCGCAAGCAGTTAATTGGATTAAAGATTTAGTTAAAGAAATAAAAGTTGGTGAAGTCTTCCAAGGGAAAGTTAAAAAAATTGTTAATTTCGGCGCTTTTATTGAATTGTTCTCTGGTGAATCTGGTCTCCTTCATATTTCTGAAATTGCTCCATTTCGAGTTGATGATATCTCTAAAATTTTAGAAGTTGGTGAAATTATTCCAGTAAAAATTATTAAGATTGACGAATTAGGAAGAATTAGTTTTTCTTTAAAAAGGGTTGTCTCTAAAGATTTTTATCAAAAGAAACTTAATCGAAAATAATATGCCAAAACGAACTTATCAACCAAAAGTAAAAAGAAGAAAAAGAGTCCATGGTTTTTTAAAAAGAATGAGAACGAAATCTGGAAGAAATGTTCTTTCAAGAAGAAGGAGAAAAAAAAGAAAAAGACTAACAGTCTAAATATGTTACCAAAAAAATACCGATTAACTAAAGAAAATGATTTTAAAATTATAGTTAAGCAAGGCAAATCTTTTTTTATTAAGGAATTAGGAATAAAATATTTTAAAAATAATCTGGATTATTCTCGATTTGGTTTTATTGTCTCAACAAAAATTGATAAAAGAGCAACAGTTAGGAATAAAATAAAAAGAAGATTAAGAGAAATTGTCTATCAAAATTTAAGTAAAATAAAACCAGGTTTTGATATTTTAATTTTAACTAAACCAGAAATAAAAAACCTCGACTTCCTTCAATTAAAAGAGAAATTAGAAAAAATTTTTAAAAAAATTGGATTTTTATAAGACCTGTGGATAACTTTCCTTGACCCATTCCTTTTGAGATACTATACTTTTTCCTGGAAAAAATAGCCATTGCCTTTTTTATTTTTTTAAATATTTTTGGCATGGTTTTTTTATGTTTTCTTTTTATGGATAAATTCTTAAAAGAAATTGAAGAAAAACTAAAAAAGCAAAAAAAAGATCTTGAGATTCAGTTAGAAAAATTAGGTGAGAAAAGTAAGCGTTTTCGTAATGGTTACCAAGTAAATTTTCCTCATTTTGGCGAAAAAGAAGATGAAAATGCTGACGAAGTTTCTGCTTTTTCTGATCGACTTTCTATAGGTCTTAACTTAGAGAAAAGTCTTGAAGAAGTAAATTCTGCCTTAGAGAAAATAAAACAGGGAAAATATGGAATTTGTGAGAAGTGTGGCAAAAAAATTGATAAAGAAAGACTCCTTGCTTTTCCGACAGCTAAATTTTGTTTAGATTGTAAGAATAAAAAATGAGGGGAAGATTTTTTTCTCTCTTCCTTATTTTTTTTATTTTTGATCGGTTAATAAAAAATATCCTTCTTATCAAAGGAGATTTTTTATTCTTTAAATTTATCCCTAATTCATATTTTCTTTTCTTTTTTAAAAGAAATATTTTTTATCTATTAATTTTAATTGTCTTTTTTCTTCTTGTCTTTTTTCTTATTAAAAGTTTTAAAAATAGAGAATTTTTTATTTTTAATTTTTTATTTTTAATTTTTTTAGGTGGTTTTAGCAATTTTTTAGATCGCTTCCTTTATGGTTTTGTAATTGATTATTTTAATTTTTTCTCTCTTTTTAGTTTTAATTTTTCTGATATAATGATTTTTATTGGTACCATATTTTTAATCTTTAAATTATTGTTTGGACAAAAACATGTTGGCGAAAGTGATTTCCGGAGCAACAATTGGTCTTGATTCTAAAATTGTTGAAGTTGAGGTTGATCTTTCTTTCGGTTTTCCAACTTTTGAAATTATTGGTTTACCAGATAAGGCGATTAAAGAATCAAAAGAAAGAATCAAATTAGCTATCAAAAATTCTGGTTTTAAATTTCCAAGTGATAAAAAATTGGTTATTAATTTGGCACCAGCTGATTTAAAAAAGGAGGGACCAATCTATGATCTGCCAATTGCCTTAGGTATTCTTTTAGCTTCTCAACAGATTCCTCTTAATTTATTTCCAAAAAATTTCCTTTTTTTAGGTGAATTATCTTTAAATGGAGAATTAAAACATTCAAAAGGTGTTTTGCCTTTAGCAATTTTAGCTAAAGAAAAATTAGAAGGAATTTTTTTACCTCAAGCAAATCTAAAAGAGGCAAGTTTAGTTGAAGGATTAAAAATTTTTCCTCTTTTTTCTTTAAAAGATTTTTTCAGTTATCTTTCTGGAAGAATTCCCTTTCAGCCGATTATTGGTCAAGGAGTAAAAATTGAAGAAGAAAATTTTGAGGTTGATATGGCTTATATTAAAGGTCAGGAACAAGTTAAACGAGCCTTAGAAATTGCTGCTGCTGGTAATCATAATGTTTTAATGAGTGGTCCACCAGGAGCTGGGAAAACAATTTTAGCCAAAACTCTGCCTTCAATCTTACCAAAATTAACAAAAGAGGAGGTTTTAGAAGTAAGTAAAATTTATTCAGTCGCTGGACTTCTTTCTGAAGAAAAACCTTTTATCACAACAAGACCATTTAGATCTCCTCACCATACAATTTCTGATATTGCCTTAATTGGCGGTGGACAATCACCAAAACCAGGTGAGATAAGTCTCGCTCATTGTGGTGTTTTATTTTTGGATGAATTACCAGAATTTTCTCGACATGTTTTAGAAACACTTCGTCAACCATTAGAGGACGGAGTAATTACTATTTCAAGGGCTAAAGGTTCTTTAACTTTTCCTAGTAAATTTATTTTTATTGCCTCAAAAAATCCTTGTCCTTGTGGCTATTACAATGATCCAAAAAGACCTTGTACTTGTACAGCTAGTCAGATTATTAAATATAATAAAAAGATTTCCGGTCCATTACTTGATAGAATTGATTTACATTTAGAAGTTCCCCGTTTAGATCCTCAAGAATTGTTTAAAGAAAAAATTGCTGAGAGTTCAAAAGAAATTAGAAAAAGAGTAGAAAAAGCAAGGGAAATTCAGAGGAAAAGATTTAAAAATTTAAAAATTTCAACAAATTCGGAAATGAGACCGAAAGAAATAAAGAAATTTTGTCAAATTTCTGAAGAAGGAGAAAATTTACTTAAAGAAGCTATTGATAAATTTTCTTTATCTGTCAGAGCTTATCATCGAATTTTAAAAGTTGCTAGAACTATTGCTGATTTAGCAGGTGAAGAAAAAATTGCCCCTTCTCATTTAGCTGAGGCAATTCAATATCGAGTAAAAATTAATGAATGGGAAGGACTATAAATATTTTAGCGCATATAGATATAACCAATAATTCGCCAGTCATTGATATTTATTTCTCTTCGATTAACTTTCCAAGGACCTAAGTAATTCATTTCTGAAATAACAATAGTATTATCTTTTACTTCTTCAACTAAAGCAACATGACCATACCAGGTATTTACACCTCTCAAAGAGACAATTGCACCAACCTTAGGTTCTTTACCAATTGAATAACCATATTTCTGAGCATTAGCTAACCATGATTTAGCATGACCAGCCCAAGGGATACAATATTTTTGAGCAATATACCAAGTACATTGACCAGGATAAAAATTTCGACAATTTTCACCCTTCCTTTCTGTTTGGCCAAGTTCAGAGAGCCAGATTTTTTCTTTTTTAACAAAAACTCTTGGAGTTGGCGGTGGTGGTGGAATTTTTCCTTCAGGAATGATAATAATATCTCCAACTTTTAATGGTTCTTCATCTAAATTATTAAAATTGATAATATCTTCTTTATTAGCCTGATAAAGTTTAGCGATTTTTTCTACTGTATCACCTGGTTTTACCTTATGGGAGACACCTGAAATTGGTAAAATTCTTAAGACTTGACCAGGTCTAATAACCGAATAAGGACTTAAATTATTCTCCCATAAAATAGTATTGACAGAAACACCAAACTCTTCAGCAATTGAGGAAATTGTATCGCCTTTTTCAACAATATATTTTTCAATCTCTGTCCTCGTTGGAATAAATTTTTGATCTAAAGTAACAAAGGGTTTTAAAACTGCTTCTTCAGATTTTACTTCTTCAGAAGCAATTTCAAAATTAGAAGAGCCATTTTCTTTTAAAATTGTTTGGCTAAAGAAATCTGTTTGAGCTGAGACTTTTGTTTCAAAAAAAACAAGGATAAAAATTAAAAAGAAACAAATTAAAATTAGAATCCTTTGATTAAAGAAAGAAAAAATTTTGGTTCGGTAATAAAAGTTTGATAAATTTTCTTCTAAAATTTTTTTTACTTTTCGATAAAATGGTAGGATAAGTAAAATAATAAATTTGATAAACAAAAAAAGAAATATTTCCAAAAACTTGCCAATTTTTTTGAAAATCAAAAAAGCAAGAACTTGTGCTTTTTTAAATAAATTGATTAAAATAAGGGTTGCCTTAATTTTAAATTTTAACAACCGATCTTTCATTTTATTTTAGCGAAAATATTATCTTTTTCTATTTTAGAAGAAATTTCTAAATAAGTCAAGGGTAATTCAACTTGAAAGAATGGAAAAAAATAATTAAAATTAATTAACAATTATGGCAAATAAATTAAAGGTAGTTTCTCTCTCAGCAGAATTAGAACCATTTGCTAAAACGGGTGGTTTAGGTGATGTTGCTCTTTATTTGCCGAAAGAATTAATTCGAAAAAAACAGGAGGTGATTTGTCTTTCTCCTTATTATGGTTTTATTAAAGATAATTTTTCAAAAGTTTTCGAATCAGAAATAAGAATTGATGACCAGGTATTTAAAACATCTCTTTTTAAAACAGAAATTATTAAAAGATTGCCGAAGCCTTTAAATATTTATTTGATTTGGCAAGAAAATTTTTTTTCAAAAAGAGAAAAAATTTATGATTATCCCGATGATGGTCCTGCCTTTTATTTTTTTTGCTATAGTTCTTTATATTTCTTAGAAGAATACTTTATTAAAAAATTAAATTTTTTACCCGACATCTTACATTGTCATGATTGGCATACAGGTCTTATTCCATTTTTGATTAAAAATAAATTATTTTTAAAAGATCAAAAAGTTGCCACTCTCTTTACGATCCATAATATGGCCTATCAAGGTCCCCATGGATTAAGAGCAAAATTTGTTCCTCCAGAAAAAAGAGATAATGGTAAAAATCCTTTGCCAAAAATTTATGAAAAAGAGAAATGGAATCTTGTTAATTTTTTAAAAAGAGGAATTCTTTTTGCTGATTCAATCAATACTGTAAGTGAAAGATATCGAGAGGAAATTTTAACCCCTGAATTTGGTGAGGGTTTAGAAAAATATCTTAAAATCAGAGAAAAAGATCTTTATGGAATTATCAATGGTATTGATTATTCTGTCCATAATCCAAGTGTTGATAAAAATATCTATTTTAATTATGATTGGCATTCTTTAGATAAAAAAATAAAAAATAAAATTGCCTTTCAAAAAGAATTCGGTTTAGAAGAAAATCAAAATCTTCCTTTAATTGGTTTAACCCATCGCCTAACTGAACAAAAGGGATTTGATTTAATTATTAAAATTTTACCAACTCTTTTAAAGATGGATCTTCAAATAGTAATGATTGGCTCTGGTAAGAAAGAATATGAAAAATATTTTGAAAAGATGTCTTTTCGCTATCCAAAAAAAATTGCTTATTTAAAACCATTTTCAGAAGTTTTAGAGTCAAAAATTTACGCTGCTTCTGATCTTTTTTTATTACCTTCTCGTTTTGAGCCATGTGGGATTTCTCAATTAAAGAGTTTAAGATATGGTTCAATTCCAATTGTCAGAAAAGTCGGAGGATTGTCTCAAACAGTCTTTGATTGGAATCCAATTAAAGAAGAAGGAAATGGTTTCGTTTTCCTAAATTGGGATGAGCATGAATTATTAGTTGCTATAGCCAGAGCAATTGAATCTTTTAAATATAAAGAAAAATGGAACAAACTAGTCAAAAAAGCAATGAGACAGGTTTTTTCCTGGGATTTACCAGCCTCAAAATATCTTGAATTATACAAAAAAACTATAAATAAATTAAAAATTTAAATTTATGGTTTGGTCTCCATTTTTACATCTTTATCAACCACCCTGGCAAAAAAAAGAAATTTTTGAAAAAATTGTTAAAGAATCTTATCTGCCAATTTTAGATATTTTAGAAAGAAATAAAAAGGCAAAAATTACTTTAAATATTTGTGGTAGCCTAACCGAACTTTTGGTTAAATATAATTTTGAAAAAATTTTAGAAAGAATAAAAAAATTGGCAGAAAGCAAAAGAATTGAATTAGTTGGTTCAGCAAAATATCATCCAATTTTACCTCTTTTACCAAAGTCAGAAGTTGTTCGTCAAATTAAATTAAATGAAGATTTAAATCGAAAATATTTTAAAAAAATTTGGTCTTTAAGACCAAAAGGATTTTTCTTACCGGAGATGGCTTATGATAAAAAAACGGCTAAAATTATTGAATCGATTGGTTATCAATACTTAGTTTTAGATGAAATTGCTTATTCAGGAAGAATTGGTAAAGTTAGTTTTGAAAAAAGATATAAAATTAAGGATTTAAAATTAAAAGTTATTTTTCGGAACCGAGGACTTTCTGATATTTTCTATACTGGTTGGCTCGATTCAGAAGAAAAATTTTGGCAAGCCTTAAAACATGATAACAGATCTAATAATTTTTTAATTACTGCTTTTGATGGTGAAAACTTAGGTCATCATAAACCAGGTAGCGAAAAAATATTTGAAATTTTATTAAAAAAAATAAAAACTTTAACTTTCTCTGAATTATTAAAAACTTATCAAAAAGAAGAAATTGTTGAACCTGTTTCATCTTCTTGGGCTTCAAGGAAAGAAGAAATAAAAGAAAAAATTTTTTTCCCTCTTTGGTTTCATCCGAAAAATAAGATTCATCAACTTCAGTGGCAACTTACCTATTTAGTAATTAAAAAAATCGAAAAATCAAAAAAAGACAAAAATTATAAAAAAGCAAGAGAAGAACTTGATAAGGCCCTTAACTCTTGTCAATATTGGTGGGCATCAGCTACCCCTTGGTGGTCAACTGAAATTGTTTCAGCAGGAGCAGAAAAATTAATTTTGGTTTTAAAAAATTTAAAAAAAATAGATAAAAAGATTTTAAAGAAAGGAGAAAATTTAAAAAACAAAATAATTTCAACTGCTTTAGAATGGCAAAATTCTGGTCTAGCTGAAAAATTAAAAAATAATTATCTGAAAGGTCAATCAATAAGATATTTTGGCGGAAAAATTTTAAAATAATTTTGAAAGTATGCTTTTCTCAATTCTTTTACATTTTTATCAACCACATTTTCAGCAAAAGGATATTTTAGAAAGGGTAGTTAATGAAAGTTATCGGAAAATTATAAAAATTTTAAAAGAAACTAAAGGGAAAATCACAATTAATATTAATGCTGGTTTACTAGAAATTTTAGAAAAGAATGGATATTCCGATATTATAAATGATCTTAAATTATTAGCTAAAAATAATCAAATTGAGTTCACCTCAACAGCTGCCTATCATGCTTTCTTGCCACTTTTACCAGAACCAGAGATCAAAAGACAAATTTTAATTAATAATCGAATTTTAAAAAAATATTTCGGCAAATTTTATCAACCAAAAGGTTTTTTCTCGCCTGAATTGGCTTATGATTTTAAAGTAGCAAAAATTGCTAAAAAAATGGGTTTTAAATATATTTTAGCCGAGGAATTAGCTTCACCGATCAAACAAAATTTTGAAAAAATTTATCAAATTAAAAATCTAAAAGACTTCTATATCATTTTTCGAAATAAAAGAATTTCTGTTTTAATTTTATCAGCTATTTTAAGAAATATTTATTCATTAAAAGAAGAATTAAAAGATGATTTAAAAAGAGATTGTTATCTATTAGCAATTATGGATGCTGAGACATTTGGCCATCATCGACCAGGTCTAGAGAATTTTTTAAGAGAAATTTTAAAAGATAGAACGATTAAGAAGGTTAAAACTTCACAAATTTTAGAAAAATTTAAGAGTAAAGAAAAAATTGAACCAAGGGCCTGTACTTGGGCTTCTTCAGAACAAGATTTTTGGTTGGCAAAAGAAAAAAAATTTGTTAAGACCAACCCATTTATTTTATGGCAACATCCTAAAAATCCAATTCATCAATATCAATGGCAATTTACTTATTTTATTATTGACCAGGTAAATAAATACAAGAAATCAAGGAAAGAGCTTGATCGAGCTCTTTGTTCTGATCAATATTGGTGGGCTTCGGCTATGCCTTGGTGGTCTTTAGAGATGATTGAACAAGGAATATATAATTTTAAAAAAATCGCTTTCTCTTTACCTGATAAAAGGGTTCATCAGAAGGCAGAAAAATATTATCAAGAGATTTTAAAGATTGCTTTTAAATGGCAAAGAGAAGGGAAAATTAGAGATATTTATCGAGAATTTCATAAAACTGTTAAGAAAATACCTTTTAAAAAAAGAACTTCAAAAGAATGGTATAATTTAATTATTTTAGAATTTGAAGATGAAATGAGAAAAGCAATTGAAAATTTAGAATTTGAAAAAGCAATTAAATGGCGAGATGCAATTTATAAATTAAAAGAGGAAACCGATATTTACGATGTTTTACATGTTGTTGATGATTTAAGAATAACAAGACAATTACCATCTTTAAAATCATTTTTCGAGCACTCAATAGATGAATTTTCTAATTTAGCAAGAAGATCATTTAAAGAATTTTCTGTTAAAAAATTTAAAAAAGAACAGCCAGCTAGACTAAAAGAATCAATTAAAAAAGCATTTTTTGAAAAAAAATTAGGACCATTAGGTTTTTCTTCCGATGAAAAAGGTAATTTTTATCTTTGTGAGTTTCCTTCAAGAGAAATAAAATTTTATTTAAATGATGGCTGGAATAGTTTTTCTGGTGCCTGTTTTTATAAAGAAGGAATTTACGGAAGTAAAGACCAATGTCAATATAAAGTCAAAGATAAAAAAATAAGAATCGAATTAAAAAAAGATAGTTTTCTAAATTGGTTTTTAAATTTTCTAAAAGGAATTGATAAAGATAAAGGAAAAAATTTAAAATTAGCAATTTTAAGAGAACAAAACAATTGGCGTCCTGAATTTTTTAAAAAAAATAAATTTATTGAAATTCCATATTCTCAATATTTTGCTTTTAAATTTAAAATTAACGGCTTTAAATTATGCTGATTAATCTTAAAAAGAAAATAAAAAAAATAAAAAAATTAATTGATCCAAATTTTGTAAAAAATATTTTTTCTAAAAGAATTAAAAATTATTATCCTGAAGCTAAAAAAATTGAAAAAGTTGAGGTTGAAATTTTAAGAAATTTTTTAGGTAAATTTAAAAACTTAACCTTAAGATATAAATTATTTTTAGATTCGAAAAAAAGAAAAATTATTTTAGGTAAAGCAAATAAATTGCATGATAATCCAAAAAGGTGGTTTAAATCAGCAAAGATATTAGAAAAAAATAATTTTAAAGAAATACCAAAGGTTTTAGATTATCTTCCTTCTTTTAATTTAGTTTTATATGAAGAAGAAAAAGGAGAAAGTCTTCAGGATTTATTAATTAAAAAAAGAACCAAAGAAATTTTAGAATCTTTACCACAAATTGCTTCTTTTTTAAAGAAACTTCACTCTTTAAAGATAAAAAAAATTTTACCAATTAAAAATAAAAAAGAGGAAAATAAGGAACATCGCCACTGGCTTTTCTTAATTAAAAAATGTAGCCCAAGATTTCTAAAAAGATTTAAAAAAATTTATTATAATTTTAAAAGAATTAAAGAAAAAAATAAAAAGATTTTTCTTAAAGAAAAAGAATATTCGATTGTTCATGGAGATTTTCATTTTGGTAACATTATTTTTTCTAATAAAAAAATAAAAATTATTGATTTCGGTGATGTTCATTTTTATGATCCTTTAGATGACATAGCTAGATTTTTAGTTCAGGCAGAATCAATGCTTGATTATTATCGACCAAAAAATTTCTTAAAGATTAAAAAAAAGATTGAAAACTTATTTTTGGGAAAATATTTTCAAAAAGAATTAAAGAAAGAAGAAGAAATAAAAATAAGAATTTTTAAAATCAGAAATCTTTTACAAATGGCAGCAATTTTGTCATTTGTTATTTGGCCAAAAAAAGATAAATTTTTAGCTGTAAAAAAATCTCTTGATTTAGCTGAAAAAGAAATGAATTATTTTCGTAATTAGTGTATAATAGTTTTATGAAAAATGAAATTAGAAAACATTATTTTTTAGATAAATATGTAATCATTACTCCTGGCCGAGCTAAAAGACCAAAAGGAACAATTGCTAAAGCGGTAATTATTCCTGAAAGAACTTGTCCATTTTGTCCAGATAAAATTGAAAAAGATTTGATAATTAAGGGTTATCCAAGTTTAAAAAATTGGCGCTATTTAGCTTTATTAAATAAATATCCAGTTGTAACCCTAGATAACCAGAAAGCCTATGGTCAGCATGAAGTAATTGTTGAGACTCCGAGTCATTTAAAAGAACTTGCCCAATTTAAAGTTGAAGAACTAGTTGGTCTTTTAGAGGTTTATAAAGATCGAACAAAAGAATTAGCAAAAATAAAAGATATTGAATATATTCTGATTTTTAAAAATGAAGGTGGAAAAGCAGGAGCGACTTTAATTCATGCTCATTCCCAAGTTTTTGCTTCAAAGATTTTACCACCCGATGTTGTTGAAGAACAAACAGCGATAAGAAAATATAAAGCAGAAAAAGGTATTTGTCCTTATTGTCATATTTTAAAAAAAGAAGAAAAAGGTCCAAGAAGAATTTTTTCTAATAAAGAAGTAGTTGCCTTTTGTCCTTATGCTTCTCAGTACCATTATGAAGCCTGGATTTTACCAAGAAGACATGTTGATAATATTGTTGATTTAACAAAAAAAGAGACAATTTCTTTTGCTCTTGCTCTTAAAAAAATTCTTGTTAAAATTTTTACTTTAAATTTAGAATACAATTTCTTTCTCCACCAAATTGTTCATGATCCCGATCAGCATTTTTTTTTAAAAATCCAACCTCGCGAAGCAACTTGGGGTGGTATTGAACTTGGTTCAGGTATTGTTGTTAATTCTTTATCACCTGAGAAAGCAGCTCAATTTTATCGAAAATAAACCTTTTATATCTCTCCTTTTAATATTTCATATACCTCTAATATATCACCAATCTTTATCTCTTCAGTTCCTTCATATTTAATTCCGCATTCTTGGCCTTCATTTGCTTCTTTAGCTTCGATTCTATTAATTTGTAATTCAGATAATTTTCCCTCGGCAATAATTTCATTATTTCGCCAAAGATAGACCTTCGTTTGTGGTTTAATTTTTCCTTCTAAAACCTTACCTCCAATAATAGAATAATTTTTTTCTTTTCTAAAAACCGCAATAATCTTTACTTTACCAATTAAAATTTCTTTTATCTTTGATCCAACAATTTTTTTTATTTCTTTTTTTACCTCATCAATTAAGTCATAAATTATTGGCGAAGTAATAATTCTTACATTCCTTTCCTGGGCTAATTTTTCTGCTTCAGTTAAAACATCAACATTAAAGCCAAGAATTATTGCTTCACTTTTTTCTGCCTCTAAAACATCAATTTCATTTATTGATCTTAAACCCGACCTAATAAATTTAATTTTTATTTCTTCCGTCTCTAATTTTTTTATTGCTTCAGTTAACGCTTCTAATCCACCGATAACATCAGCTTTAATAACTAAATTGATTGACTTTATTTCTTCGTCTTTTGTATGTTTGGTAAAAGATTGTTCTTTAATTAAAACTTCTTCTGGTTTAAAATAAACCTTTTTTGCTTTCCTTCTTATTTCTTTAATTTCTTTTTCCGTTTTTACTTCTAAAATATCGCCAACAATTGGTAGACTTTTAAAACCAATAATTTGAACTGGTGTTCCAGGTAAAACTTCTTTAACCTTTTCACCTAACCAATTTTTAAGTAATCTTACTTTTCCATAAGTTTCGCCAACAATAAAAGAATCACCTATTTTTAATCGACCAGCATGAATAATTACAGTTGCTACTGGTCCTTCACCTTTATCTAAATGAGCTTCAATAATTGTTCCGATTGCTGGTCGATCTTGATTGGCCATTAATTTTTCTTTTTCCATTTCTGCAACTAATAAAATTAAATCTAAAAGTTCATTGATTCCTTGACCAGTTTTTGCTGAGACTTCACAACAAATTGTTTTGCCACCCCACTCCTCAGGTGTTAAATTCAATTCGGTTAATTGTTTCTTTATTCTTTCTGGATCTGCTTCTGGCTTATCGATTTTGTTAATAGCAACAATAAAGGGAATTTTTTCTTTTTGAATAATTTTTAAAGATTCAATTGTTTGCTCTTTGATTCCATCATCAGCAGCAACAACCAAAATGGCAATATCAGCAACCTGTCCTCCTCTTGCTCTCATCATTTTAAAAGCTTCATGGCCAGGCGTATCAATAAAAGTAATCTTTTTTTTCTCTATATCTTTTTCTTTTTTATTCCATTCAACTTGATAGGCACCAATTTTTTGGGTAATTGCTCCTGGTTCTTGGGCTGCAACTTTTGTTTTGCGAATAAAATCAAGTAAAGAAGTTTTACCATGATCAACATGGCCCATTACAACAATAATTGGTGGTCTTGGTTTTAATAATTTTTTATCTTCCTCTTTTAATAATTCTTCTAATTTTTCCTTAATTTTAATTATTCTTTCTTCTTCAATTTTCTCTTCAGTTTCTTTTTCGACATTAAAACCTAATTGTTCAGAAATAATTGCTGCAATTTCAAAATCTAAATTATCATTAATTGTTGCTAAAACTCCATTTTTAATTAATTGTTGAATTACCTTTGTGACTGGTAAATTCAATTTTTCAGCTAATTGATGGACAGTTACTATTTTCGGCAGAGTAATTTTCCTTTCTTTTTTGATTTCTTTTTTAGTTATTCTTTCCTTTAATTTTTCTAAATATTTTCTTCTTTCTTCTTCTCTTTTTCTTGCCCACCATGCCTCAATGACTTTTTTTGCTTGATCGTCAGGAATCTGAATAGCTTTTGGTCCAATATCAAAGCCGAGCTCTGGCAATTTTTCTTTGAGCTCTTTTGTGGTAACTTTTAATTTGCGAGCGAGTTCTGTTATATTCATAACTAAAAAAAATCATATTCTTATTTAATGATTTTGTCAAATAAAAAATTTTTATCTGGTAATTTCCTGCCCTTTTCCGATCAACCAAACTTCCGGCCATGGACGATAATGGGATTTCCAAACCTCCTCTTTTTTTTCACCATTAGGATAAATAATAATTCGGCTAAATTCTGTATCTGCTCCAGCTACTGGTTTTTCAACTAATTTTTTCTCACCAGGTTTTAATTCCTCTGTCTCAATATACCTTACTGGTCCAGGAGGAACTAAATTAAAAATTTTTGGCTGAGAAATTTCTACTTTCCGACCATCTGATGTGCCATATAATTCGAAAATTAATTTTGTTCCTTCAATTTTAGTTTGAAGTAAAAGCCAACTTGGATAATCATTGATGAATCGAAAATCTGGTGAAGGGTTATAAATTGTTGCATCAACTCCAGCTGGTTCATAATAAATAACCCGAAAAGCATGAGGTACTCGTTGAGTAATTGGCAAACCAGCATTAAGGGCGACTCTAAAAGCTGTTGTTCCAATTTGACAAAGTCCTCCACCCAATTCCGGAATAGTTCGATCTCCTTTAATAACTAATTCTGGTAGATAACCTTTTGCTTCACTAATTTCGCCAAGTGCTTTAAGCAAAGAAAATTCCTCATTTGGTTTAATTAAAAGACCATTTAAAGTTTGTGCTCCAATTTTTATATTATGAATTCTATTTTTTGGACTGCCTTTAAAATCTGATTCTCCTCGACCAACCAGTTCTTTGATTCCTAATTGATTAATATCTTCAATAAAAAGAGAAGGTTTTTCTATATTTACTTCCAACCCTATTTCTTTCAAATTTGAAAAAATAAAATTTTTAATTTTTTCTGCATTTTTTTCTATCTCTAATTTCCTTCCTTCTTTTGCTAATTGAAATTCAACAACCCGATTATTTTCTATTTTAAATTTTGCTTCTTGAACAGGTTGATCTATTTCTTTAGCAACTTCTTTTAAAAAAATAATTATTTTTTCTTTATCTAAATCAAAGCTTATTTTTTTACCTTCTTTTTTAAAGCTTAACCATTCTTTCAATTGTTTTTTGGTAATCACCCATTTTTTTTGACCATAAAATAAAGAAATTGGTGCTAAATCAATTATTTTTTCTGCTTCTGATAGAGAAATTTCAATATCTCTTTGATAAATTTCTGGATACACAGTAACCTTTTCTATTTTTATTGGCTCTAAATTAAGATCAGAAAGATTCTTTTTTAAATCATCTATTGTTTTTTGATAATTAAAACTAAATCCCTCTTCTTCTTTAATTATTTTCCATTTTTCCGCTTCATATTTTAAAGAAGCATCTTTTGCTTTTTTCTCTAATTCTTTAAAATTTGATTCAAGAATTTTATAGATTTCATTTTCATTTAATTCAAGAATTAATGAGATCTTTTTAACTTCTTTTAAACCGAAAGGAAATTTTTCAGAGAATAAAAGAAAAATTTTTTCAATTGTTTCTTCTGGTTTAAAATAAATAATTCTTCTAGTTAAATCAGGGTCAGTTAAAGCAATAATAACTGGATAAATAGTAATTTCTTTTTCGTCAGAAAAAATTTTAATTCCTTCTTTTTCAATTTGATTAATTTTCTCTTCTAAAAAAACTTTTAAATCTTTTTTAGAAAAACCTTTAAGGTTGTAATTTCCTAAATAAAGATTGCCTAAAATTTTATCAGCACATTTCTTTTGATAATAGATAAGAAAATAAAAAAGTAAGATAATCAAAAATAAAATAAAAAAAAGATAAATTTTTATCTTGCCATTCTTCATTTTTTTATTTCTACCTTTCTTGATGTTGTTTTTTCTTCTTTCTTTGGCAAAATAATAGTTAAGATTCCATTTTTTAAACTTGCTTTAGCTTCTTCAATTTTTATTTCGCTTGGTAAAATAACTGTTCTTGAAAATCGTCCCCAAAAACATTCCTGATAAAAATAATCTTTTTCTTCTATTTCCTCTTCTTTTCTCCTTATTCCTTTAATTGTTAAAATATCTTTATCAATAATTATTTCTAAATCTTGAGGAGAGACGCCAGCTAATGCTGATTTGACAATAATATTATTTTTTTTGTCTTGATAAATATCCAAAGAAAGCTTTCCTTCGGAAGTTTCTGGAAACCAAAATTCTTTTTTCTTTTCTATCGGCGTCTCTTCTTTCTTTATTTCTTTACCTGTTTTTTTTAAATCTGCCTCAGATAATCTTGTAATTTTGCTCCAAAAAGATTGTTTTGCCATAATTTTCTAAGATTTTGGCGGAGATTTTAATATCTTTTTAAGAGAAGTAATAAAATTTAATAAGTTAGCTAAAAAAATAATAATTAATGATGCTAAAGCAAGAAAAAGAGCTAAAAGGTAAAATCCAAAACCAATAATTAAGCCAACTAAACAGATAAGTAAAATGATAAAAAGAGAATTAAGCGCCTCTTTTATTTCTTCTTTTTTGATTATAGTTTGGCCAATAAAAAAAATTCCTAAAATTAAAGTAGCTGGTAAAATAGTCAGA
The DNA here is from genome assembly GCA_938030745.1 of uncultured Patescibacteria group bacterium. Lineage (GTDB taxonomy): Bacteria > Patescibacteriota > Patescibacteriia > UBA2591 > CALHIP01 > CALHIP01. Next base: position 66,766 of record CALHIP010000026.1, read on the forward strand.
TCAATTTTCGAGTAAAGACTAGAAAAGATTTTTAATAAAAATAAACTAACACCAGTACTAAATAAAGAGACCAAGAAATAGACCTCTGGTTTTAAAATTTTTTCTTTATTTTTTCTAAACCAATAAATAAATAAAGCAAAAATTAAAGATAAAGTTAAACGAAAAATAATTTGAATGAGTTTAGGCATATTTTTATTTTTCAATAATAAGCCCCCTTTTTTCTCCTTCTAAAATATCCTTTCCTTTACCTGGCCAGTCATGAATAGCTTGATAAATTATTTCTGAAGGATAAGAAAATTTTTCACCCCTTTTTGTTCCTGGATCATTAGTAATAATTTTATCTTTGCTATAACCACGAATAACTAGCATATGATAATAAGGGCCTGGTCGACGATAATAGGGATTATTAAGTAATCGGCCAGCTACTGGCACAATTATCGGATTACCATTTGAAAGTTCTTTTTTGATTTTCTCAATTGTTATTTTATCTAAAATTCTAATTTTTTGCCAATGGTAATATTTTTCTGCTAATTCTTTTAATTCTTCTAAAGTTAAATCTTTATGTTTACCCCAATTTTTTATTTGCCAAGCAACCAGATCTTGAATTTCTTTTTCAGCAATTTGTTTATTTAATTTTTTTCCATTTAGAAAATAATTAACCATAATTAAAGCTGCTTCTTCACAAGCATTGTTGTGTAAACTGTCCCAAATTGCATAAGGAGCTTGTGGGGTGAAAGGAACTGGTAAATCAATTTTTTCTGGTAAATTTTGATTTTCCGATTTTTCAACTTCAGTTTTTGTAATAGCACTCTTTTCTTCTTTTCTAACCGAAAGATTTAAGAAAAAAAGAGAACTAAAAAGTTGATAACCTACCATTACTAAAAGGGTAAAAATAGTTAATAAAGTAAAAAATTTTTTTATTTTCTCTTCCTTTAATTTCATCTTTTAATTGCTATTTTAATAAATTCTTTAAACAAAGGATGAGGAGAAAGTGGTCTTGATTTAAATTCTGGATGAAACTGAGTTGCTAAAAAGAAAGGATGATTTTTTAATTCAATAATCTCAATTAAGTTTGATTCTGGATTAATTCCAGAAAAAACTAGACCCTTTTTCTCTAAAATTTCTTTAAATTGATTATTAACTTCATAACGATGGCGATGTCTTTCAAAGACAATTGGTTCTTTTACTTTTTTATTATTAAAGTAGGCTCGATAAGCCAAAGTTTTTTCTTTTATCAAACATGGATAAGCACCCAATCTCATACTTCCACCATAATGAGCCTTTTGAATCTTTTTTAACTGTTCTGGCATTAAATCAACAACTGGATATTTAGTTTTAGGATTAATTTCTGTAGAGTGAGCACCTTTAAGATTAGCAACATTTCTAGCAAATTCGACTACTGCTAATTGAAGACCAAAACAAAGACCTAAAAATGGAATTTTATTTCTTCGTGCATAAGAAATTGCTCTAATTTTTCCTTCTGTTCCTCGCGAACCAAAACCACCTGGAACAATTAAGCCATTAAAATTTTTTAATTCTTTTAAAGATTTGGGATCTTTTTCATATTTTTCTGATTCGATCCAAGAAATTATTGGTTTTCTTTCGAAAAACCAGGAAGCATGTTTTATCGCTTCAATCACCGAAAGATAAGAATCAGTTAAAGTAAATTCACCAGTCATAAAATATTTACCAACAATACCAATTTTTACCTCCTTTTTTACCGTTTTAATTGTTTTGACTAATCTTCCCCAATCTTTCAAATTTTTCTTTTTTATTCGTAGGTTAAATTTTTTAAGAATTTTTTTACCAAGGCCCTCCTTTTCAAAATTTAAAGGAATCTCATAAATCGAATCAACATCTGGTGCTGAAATTACATCTTCTTCTTTAACATTACAAAAAACAGAAATTTTTCTTTTCCGAATTTGATCTAAAGGAGTTTTAGCTCGACATAAAATAAAATCTGGTTGAATTCCTACTTCATTTAAAAGCCGAGAGGCTTGTTGGGTTGGTTTAGTTTTCATTTCACCCAATTTTTCAGGAATTGGTAAATAAGAAACTAAAATAAAAAGGACATTTTTAGGATTTTCCAAGTGCATCATCCTCGCTGCTTCTAAATATAAAACATTTTGATATTCTCCAACTGTTCCACCAATTTCAACTAAGATAAAATCAGCTTTTGTTTTTTGACTTACCCTTTTTATTCTTCTTATCACTTCTTCAGAAATATGGGGAATTGCTTCAACACATTTTCCCTTATATTCTAATCTCCTTTCCCTATTAATCACTGCTTGATAAACCCGGCCAGTAGTCATATAGTTATCAGAATAGATATTTTCATCAAGAAATCTCTCATAAATACCAATGTCTTGATCAGTTTCATCACCATCTTCGGTAACAAAAACTTCACCATGTTCAGTAGGATTCATTGTCCCAGCATCGACATTGATATAAGGATCAATCTTAATAGCTGTTGTTTTATAACCATAAGATTTCAAGATTCTGCCGATTGAAGCAGTAGCTGTTCCTTTACCAACGCCAGATAAAACACCACCGATGATAAAAATATAACGAGTCATAAAATTTATTTTTTAGAGACAAAAAGATTTCCTTTAATATAAAATCTCCATTTTTTATTTGCCCAATATTTACCAGCATAATCAATTCCAATTCTTGGTCGAGCAACAATTTCTGATTTTTTTATTTTTATTCCCCTATCTTCTATCCAAATTCTTTTACTTTTTGTCAAATCTTCTCCATAAAAAGATTTATCAAGTTTTAAATAACGACATAATTTACCTGGTCCGGAAGTTAATTTTTTATTTTTTGATTTTTGATTTTCTTCTATTATAACTGGCTCAAGAGCTCGAATCAAGACACAGCGCGGCAACCCCCTTTTTTCTGTTGAGATATTTAATTGCCAATACATCCCATAGACCAAATAAATATAAACATGGCCACCAATTAAATATTCAGCCCTATTTCTTTTTGTTCTTTTCATTTTATAACCATGCGAGGCTTTATCTTGTGGTCCAATATAAGCTTCAGTTTCAACAATTTTACCTGCTAAAATTTTATTTTTATATTTCCTAACCAAAAATTTTCCTAATAAATCTTTGGCTACTTCCAATGTCGGTCTAACAAAAAATTTCCTTGTTAATCTTTTTATCATTTTTAAGATTTTAGATCAATCTTTATTTTTTGGCAAATAAAAAATGGGCTCGGCCCGACTCGAACGGGCGACCTTTACGATGTCAACGTAACGCTCTAACCAACTGAGCTACGAGCCCACTATTTATTATAATTATAACAAATTATTTCAAATTTGACAATCCTTCCTAAAAAGGTTAAATTATTCATTAGGTAGATCTTAAAAAATGGCGAAATTACATTCTGATTTAAAAAATAAAGAATTTTGGTATAAAGATATTACTTTAATTCCTAACCGTTTGCCTGATTTTGAAAGAGATGAAGTTGATTTAACTACCAATTTTACAAAAAAAATTGTTTTGAAAACTCCTCTCGTTTCTTCACCAATGGATACAGTGACTGAAGCTGAAATGGCAATTTTAATGGCCTTACATGGCGGAATTGGAGTAATTCATTATAATTTTCCAACAATTGATCAACAGATTAAGGAAGTTGAAAAAGTTAAAAGATTTCAGGCTGGCTTTGTTTTCAATCCAGTTGTTTTATCTCCAGAAAATAAAATTAAAGATGTTTACGATATTAACGAGAAATATGGTTTCTTTAGTGTTCCAATTACTGAAGATGGAACTTTAAATACAAAATTAATTGGAATTGTTACTCACCGCGATGTTAGATATAGAAAAGATATAGAGACAAAATTAAGAGAAGTTATGACACCAAAGGAAAGATTAATTGTTGCTAAAAAGTCAGAGACGATTGACAAAAAAGATATTTTAGCAGCAGAAAAAATTCTAAGAAAACATAATTTAGATACCCTACCAATAATTGATGAAGAGGAAAAAATTATTGCTTTAGTTACTGATTCTGATATTAGAAAAATTGAAAAATATCCTTTGTCAACAAGAAACGAGAATCATCAATTAAGAGTTTTTATTGCTGTTGAGTCAAGATTAGTTTTGGCTAAAGAAAGGATTAAAAAGGCGATTGAGTTTGATGTTGATGGAATTGTTATTGATGCTAGTGTTGTCTTTAAAGAACAATTGGAAATTGCTAAATGGGCAAAGAAAAATTTTCCAAAATTGGAAGTAGTAGTGGGAAATGTTGATTCAGCTCAAATGGTTGAAAAAATTTTAAAAGAAGCAGCAAATTTTGTTGATGCTTTAAGAGTTGGAATTGGGCCTGGCAGTGCTTGCATTACTCAGCAAAGATTAGGAACTGGTCGAGCTCAAGCTTCAGCAGTTTGGGAATGTGCTCAGACAGTTAAAAAATTGGAATCAAAATATGGTTTTATCCCAATTATTGCTGATGGCGGAATAAAAGTTCCTGATTCTGAAGAAATAAATGAGCCAGGAGATATCACTAAAGCTTTAGCTTTAGGAGCTCAGACAGTAATGATGGGGTTTCTTTTGGCTGGTTTAGATGAATCTCCTGGTGAAAAGGAATTTGACTATCAAGAAAATAAAATGGTTAAAAAATATCGAGGTATGGGCTCATTAGAAGCGATGGAACAGAGATCAGCAGTAAGATACGCTGTTGATAAAACAAAAATTAAAATTGCTGAAGGAATAGTTATTAAAGTTCCTTATCGTGGCTCAGGCTATGATTTTTTGCCAAAATTAATTGCTGGAATAAAACAAAGTTTTCAAAAACAAGGATTTAAAAATATTAAAGAGCTTCAAGAAGAAGCTGATATTAGACCTTTATTTTATGAAAAAAAATAAAAGAAAAATTTATTTTGATTATGCTGCTACTACTCCTGTTGATCCAAGAGTGGTGAAAGTAATGCTTCCTTATTTTTCAAAAAAATTTGGTAATACAATGTCTTTACATTCTTTTGGTCAGGAAGTAAAGGAGATTTTAGAAGAAAGTAGAGAAAAAGTGGCAAGTTTGATAGGAGCAAAGCCAAACGAAATTATCTTTACTTCTTCAGCAACTGAGAGTAATAATCTGGCTTTAAAGGGAATTGCTTTTGCCAATAAAAATCGAGGGAATCACATTATCATTTCTTCGATTGAACATCCTTGCGTTATGGAAAGTGCAAAATGGTTAGAAAGTCAAGGGTTTGAAATCACAAGATTAAAAGTTGATAAATATGGTTTAGTTAATCCAGAAGATGTTAAAAAAGCAATCAAAAAAGAGACAATTTTAGTTTCGATAATGCATGCTAATAATGAAATTGGAACAATAGAACCTATTGAAGAAATTGGAAAGATAATAAAATCAGAAATCAGAAATCAAAATTCAAAAATTTATTTTCACACTGATGCTGCCCAAACTCTAGGGAAAATTCCAGTAGATGTAAATAAATTAGGGGTTGATTTACTCACTGGTTCTTCTCATAAAATATATGGTCCAAAAGGAGCAGCTTGTCTTTATATTAGAGAAGGCACGAAAATTACTCCTTTACTTCATGGCGGAGGCCATGAAATGGGTTTAAGGTCTTCTACTGTTAATGTTCCAGCTATTGTTGGTTTTGCCGAAGCTTTAGAAATTGCTAAAAAAGAAATGAAAAAAGAAAATGAAAGACTTTCCAAACTAAGGGAAAAATTAGAAAAAGGGATTTTAAAAAAGATTAAAAATGCTCATTTGGTTGGTCATCCTCAAAAAAGACTTCCGAATATTGCCAATTTTTGGTTTGAAGGAGTAGAAGGAGAATCAGTTGTGATTGAATTGGATCTTTTAGGAATTGCTGTTTCAACCGGCTCTGCCTGCTCTTCTGAAAAATTAGAGGCAAGCCATGTCTTATTAGCAACTGGCCTTAAACCTCATCAAGCCCATAGTTCTTTAAGACTGAGTTTAGGAAGATGGACAAAAGAAAAAGATATAGATTATGTTTTAAAGGTTTTACCAAAAGTAATTAAAAGATTAAGATTAATTTCACCAACTTTTAAATAAAATGCCAATTTATTCAAAAAAAATTATTCAACATTTTAAAAGGCCGAAAAATGTTGGAAAGATTAAAAATCCGAACGGGACAGGAGAAGCTGGAAATTTACTTTGTGGTGATTTAATGAAACTTTATTTAAAAATTGGAAAGAATAAAAAGAATGAAGAATTCATTAAAGATATAAAATTTGAAACTTTGGGTTGTGCTGTAGCTGTGGCAAATACAAGTTTACTAACGACCTTAGTCAAAGGAAAGACAATAAAAGAAGCGCTAGAAATAAAAAAAGAAGATCTAATAGAAAAATTAGGCAAACCCCTCCCTCCTTTTAAAATTCACTGTTCCATTTTAGCTGTCGATGCTTTAAAAGAGGCAATTTATGATTATTATAAAAGAAGTGGTAAAAAAATCCCTCCTGAATTAGAAATAGAGCATCAAAGGATAACTAGAATAAAAAATCAGGCAGAAGGAAGGTATAAAGAATTTAGAAAACTAGAAGAAGAAGTTTTAAAATAGTATGGCTAAAAAAGTAATTTGCGCCCTCTCAGGCGGATTGGATTCTTCGGTAGCTGCCAGTCTTTTAAAAAAGGCTGGTTTTGATGTTATTGGAGTTTTTATGAAGTTTTGGTCAGAGCCTGAGAAAAATGGGTTGGTCGGAGCTTCAAACAGATGTTGTTCTTTAGAGGCAGAAATTAGAGCAAGAAAAATAGCAAAAATTTTAAAAATTCCTTTTTATGTTTTCGATTTTTCTAAAGAATTTAAAAAGAAAATCGTTGATTATTTTTTGAAAAACTACCAGAAAGGAATTACTCCAAATCCTTGTGTTGTTTGTAACAAAGAAATAAAATTTGGATTGTTATTAAAAAAGGCCTTAGCTTTAGGCGCTGATTTTGTCGCTACCGGTCATTATGCTAAGATAAAAATCAAAAATCAAAGATCAAAAATTAAAACTTACCATTTAATAAGGGCAAAGGATAAGAATAAAGATCAATCGTATTTTTTATGGATGCTGAATCAAGAAAAGTTAAAAAGAATTTTGTTTCCTATTGGAGATTTTACTCGAAATGAGGTTGAAAATTTAGCGAAAAAATTTAAGTTGCCAGTTTTAAAATTAAAAAAATCAGTTGAAATCTGTTTTATCCAAACGACAATAAATGATTTTTTAAAAAAATATTTAAAAGAAAAAATAGGAAAGATTGTTAATTCAGAAGGAGAAATTTTAGGAGAACATCGAGGGCTTTGGTTTTATACTCTTGGTCAAAGAAAAGGAATTCCTCTTTCTGGCGGACCGTATTATGTTTTAGATAAAAATCTAAAGAGAAATCTTTTGATTGTCACTAAAAAAGAAAAAGATTTATACAAAAAAGAATTAATTGCCAAAAATGTTAATTGGATTTCTGGAAGTCAACCAAAATTGCCAATAAAAATAAAAGCGAAAATTCGTTATCGACAAAATTTAGCTTCAGCAACGATTTTCAAATTAAATTTTAAAAGTTATAAATTAAAGTTTGATAAACCTCAAAGAGCTATTACTCCTGGTCAATCAGTGGTTTTTTATAAAGGTGAAGAAGTTTTAGGAGGAGGAATAATCTCATAAATTTTAAATTACAACTTCAATCTCCGGCTCTAGTTCGATTTTAAATTTTTCTTTAACTTTTTTCTTTATTAGATCGATCAGAGCTAAAACGTCTTTTGCTTTTGCTTTTTTGAAATTAATAATAAAATTAGCATGTTTTTCAGAAATCTTTGCTCCTCCAATTTTTTTTCCTTTTAGATTTACTGCTTCGATCAAAACAGCTGCCGGTAAAAATCCATTTTTTATTCTTTCTTTGAATTTTTCCTGAACTTTCCTTGGAATTTTTTTTAAAGGTACATTTTTAAAAATAGAACCTGCATTAGGAAATTCTAAAGGTTGTTTCTCTTTTCTTTCTTTTAAAATTTTTTTTGCCTCTTCTTCTAACTTCTTTTTATCCCCCTTTTTTAACTTCAAAGTAGCTTCCAAAATAATCCAATTCTTCTTTCTTTTAAAGATACTATCTCTGTATTTAAATTTACATTTTTTTTTATTTATATTTACAATCTCTAATTTTTTATCCTTAATTTTTAATACCTTGACTTTTTCTAAAACATCTTTTATTTCTTTTCCAAAAGCACCAGCATTTCCTCTTATTGCTCCACCTAAAGTTCCTGGAATGCCAATTGCCCATTCTAATCCTTTTAATCCTTTTTTAATTGATTCTATAGCTAATTTATTCAATAAACAGCCACTCTCGGCAAAAATTTTTTTATTTTTTATTTTAAATTTAGAATTTTGAATTTTAATTACCAATCCTTTGAATCCTTCGTCAGAAAACAAAACATTACTTCCATTACCTAAAATAAAGAAAGGAATTTTTTTCTCTTTTGCTAAAGATATTGCTTCAAAAAGTTCTCTTTTCTTTCTTACCAATAAAAAATAATCTGCCCGTCCACCAATCTTAAAAGTAGAATAATTTTTTAACAAGATATTCCTTTTAAGAGTCGATTTCATAAAACTATTTTAACATAATTTTCAATTCTTGATAAATTTTATAAAATAGAAATAGAAAACAATGCTTAAAGAAGAAGACTTAGTTTGTCTTTTAGATAGTAAAAAGAAAAAATATTTAATTTCTCTTAAGAAAGGGAAAGTTTTTGAATTTCATAAAGGAAAAGTTTTTCATGATGAGATTTTAAAAAGAAATTGGGGAGAAAAAATAATTTCTTCAAAAGGAGAGGAGCTTTTAATTTTAAAACCTACTTTGGCTGAATTTGTTTTGAAAAAATTAAAGAGAATTTCTCAAATCATTTATCCGAAAGATATAGGTCAAATTTTAGTTTTAGGAGATATTTTCCCGGGAGCAAAAGTTTTAGAATGCGGAACCGGCTCTGGTGCCCTTACTTGTTATTTAATTAGAGCAGTTGGAGAAAAAGGAAAAATAATTTCAATTGACGAAAGAGAAGAAATGATAGAAACAGCTAGAAAAAACATTGAAAATTTTTATCAAAAAAAAATTGGAAAGATTAAAAACCTAAGTTTAATAAAGAAAAATTTAAAAAAAATAGATGAAAAGAACTTCGACAGAATAATTTTAGATTTACCCAACCCTTGGGATTATCTTTTTATCTTAAAAAAAATTTTAAAACCAGGAGGAATCTTGGTCTGTTGGTTGCCGACTGTCTTGCAAGTTTTCAATTTAATCGAGGAAATAGAAAAAAAATTTAGAGAAGATTTTGAATTGGATGGAATTTTTGAAACCTTACAAAGAGAATGGCAAAAAAGAGAAAAAAGTTTAAAACCAAAAGATCGAATGGTTGCTCATACTGGTTTTTTAATTTTATTTCGTAAAAAATTTTGTGTTTAAAATATGAAAAAAGGGATTTTAATTGCTTTTGGTGAATTGTTTTTAAAATCGCCTAATGTCCAAAAAATTTTAAAAAGAAAATTAATTTCTAATCTTTCTTCTTATTTTAAAAGAAAAAAACTTGATTTTAAAATTTATCTTCAGAGAGAAAGAATCTTTGTTGAAACCTCAAAAATAAAAAAAGCATTAAAAATTGTTAAAAATATCTTTGGCATTTCTTTTTTTGCTGAAAGTTTATTTTTTGAAAAATTATCTTTAAAAGAAATTTCAGATTTTGTAGCTAAAAATTATAAAAATTGGATAAAAGAAAATGAGACATTTGCTATTAGATTAAAAAAGGGAGGCGGAATAAAAGAATCAAGTCAAGAAATTATTGAAGAAATTGCTAGAGGAATAAAAAGAAAGGTTGATTTAAAAAGGCCAAAAAGAAAAATTTTTATTGAGGCAAGGAAGGAGGGTTGGTTTCTCTATTTTAAAAAGAAAAAAGCTCTTGGTGGATTACCAATAAGTTCTTCAGGAAAAGTTTTAACTTTAATTTCAGGAGGAATTGATTCTCCTGTTGCTTCTTTTTTAATGGCAAAAAGGGGAAGCGAAAATGTTTGGCTTCATTTTCATTCTTTTCCTTTAGTTTCAAATAAATCAATTGAGAAAATTAAAGAATTGGCAAAAATTTTTTTAAATTATCAACCCAATCTAAAAATTTATTTATTTCCTTTTTCAAAAATTCAAATGGAAATTAAAACAAAAGTTTTACCAAAATACAGAATTTTACTTTATCGAAGAATAATGTTTAAAATTGCTCAAAAAATTGCTAAAAAAGAAAATTGTTATGCTTTAGTAACTGGAGAAAGTCTAGGACAAGTAAGTTCTCAAACCCTGCCAAATATTGAAATTATTGAAAAAGTAGTTTCAATTCCAGTATTAAGACCTTTAATTGGTTTAGACAAAGAAGAAATAATAAAATTAGCAAAAAAAATTAAAACATTTGAAATCTCTATTAAACCACAGGAAGATTGTTGTACCCTTTTTACTCCAAAACATGCTTCCGCCAAAGGAAATCTAAGAAAAATAGAGGAAATAGAGAAAAAATTGAATTTAAAAAGATTAATTAATGATTCAATGAAAGAAATCGAGGTTTTACACTTTTTTAATTAACCTTTTAAAAGTTTTCCACAGTCTAACTATTGATCTTTATCTTATTGATATTAAAATCTAAATAAGAATGATTATCAATAAGAAAGAGAGAATTACAAATCAAAAAAAGATTATTTTAGATTATTTAAAATCTACTAAGAATCATCCTTCAGCTGAAAAGGTTTATAAAGAAGTTAAGAAAAAATTGCCAAGAATAAGCCTAGGTACTGTCTATCGAATTTTAAAGAATTTAAAAGAAAAAGGAGAAATTTTAGAAATTTCAATTGAAGTCTCTCATTTTGATGGAGATATTTCTCCTCATGGTCATTTTATTTGTCAAAAGTGTAAAAAAATTTATGATGTTGAAGAAAAATATCCAGTTTTAAAACAAAAAAAATTAAAGGTCGGAGAAATTAAAAATTATCAAATTTATTTTTATGGCATCTGTAAAAAATGTAAAAAATAAAAAAAATTTTTGCTGGGATTGTAAAAAAGAAATTAAAATTAACAATGGAAAAATTGAAAATGGAAAAATGTTGATTTATGAAGAAGGAAATAAAAAAATTATTGTTTTTAAATGCCTAAATTGTTTTGCTAAAAGTCAAGAATTAAGAAATTATCAACCTTGTGAAGTTTATTCAAGAGTTGTTGGTTATTTAAGACCGGTTGGGCAATGGAATAAAGGAAAACAACAAGAATTTAAAGAAAAAAAAGAATTTAAAATAAAGGTCGAAAATTAATAAAAAATTAAATTAAAACTTATGAAGGATCCATTAACTGTTTCTGATCCAAAACCAGTTAAAAAAGGCTCAAAAACTTATGAAAATTTATGGAAAGCTTTTGCTGGAGAAGCTCAGGCAAGGAACAAATACACCTATTTTGCTAAAATTGCTAAAGAACAGGGATTGCATCATATTGCTGCTATTTTTGAAGAGACGGCTAATCATGAATTAGAACATGCAAAAATGATCTGGAAATTATTAGGCGAATGGTCAGAGACTAAAGAGAATTTAAAAAAGGCAATTGAAGGAGAAAATTATGAACACACAAAAATGTATCCTGAATTTAAGAAAACAGCAAAAGAAGAGGGATTTGACGATGCAGTAAAATTTTTTACAGAAGTAGCAGAGGTAGAAGAACAACATGAAAAAAGGTATAAAAGATTATTGGAGGAATTAGAAAAAGGGGAGGTTTTCAGAAAAAAGAAGAATGTAATGTGGGTCTGCCGAAATTGTGGTTATGTCCATTTTGGCAAAAAAGCACCAAAGGAATGTCCAAATTGCCGGCATCCTCAGAGTTATTTCGAGGTAAGGCTCCAGTACTAATATGACTCAACAAAGACAAATCTATAAATGTAATATTTGTGGAAATATTGTTGAGGTCTTACATTCTGGAGTAGGCCAACTTATCTGTTGCGGTAAGCCGATGGAGCTTTTGGTTGGAAAGAATAAAGATATTGGCCAGGAAAAACATTTGCCAGTAATTGAAAAGACAGAAAAAGGAATAAAGATTAAAGTAGGTTCAATTCCTCATCCAATGGAAGAAAATCACTATATTGAATGGATTGAGGCAATAGTTGATGAAAAAACTTATCGTCATTTTTTAAAGCCAGGTGATCTACCAGAAGCTGAGTTTGAGATTAAAGGTGAGAAAATTTTCGCCAGAGAATACTGCAATCTTCACGGTTTGTGGGAAAATAAGGAATAATTTTTGATTCACTCAAAAGATATCCACAGCCTCCTCTTGACCAGGTCTGTGGTTTTGCTAAATTTAAATAACCCCCCTATAGGGGGTAATAAATACAATATGAAAGAAAACTACAAAAAAGAGATTTTAAATCGAATGAATTACATTTCTGGACATTTGGAAGGAGTTAAAAGGATGATAAAGAAAGATAAATATTGTATCGATATTATTTTACAAAATGAGGCTATAATTTCAGCTTTAAAAAAGGTTAATGAGATGATTTTGGCAAACCATTTAAATACTTGCGTGACAACAGCTATCAAAAGCAAAAGCGAAAAGGAAAGAAAAAAGAAAATTAAAGAACTTTTGGAATTATTTAAAAACAAATGAAAAAAAATTGTTGTTTTAAAAACGAAAAAAGTAAAGAAAAAGGATTTTTCATTGGACTTTTTTCTGGTATTTTACCTCATACTTTTTGTATTCTTTTTATTATTCTTTCGATCATTGGAGCAACAACAGCAACAACTTTATTAAAACCTTTTCTTTTTAATCGTTATTTTTTCTATATTTTAATAGCAATATCTTTTCTCTTTGCCACCTTTTCAGCTATCTTTTATCTTAAAAGAAATAAAATTCTCTCATTTTCTGGAATTAAAAGAAAATGGAAATATCTTTCAATTCTTTATGGAACAACAATTTTTGTTAATTTATTGTTTTTTATGGTGATCTTTCCTTACTTGGCAAACTTAGATCGGACCCGACCTACAAAACTTTTTGAAGATAGTACTTTGTCCTCTCTCACTCTAAAAGTTCAAATTCCCTGTCCAGGTCACGCTCCATTGATTATCCAGGAACTCAAAAAAATCAATGGGATAGAAGGTGTAGAATTCAAATTTCCAAATTTATTTCAAATAAAATTTAATCCCAAAAGAATAGACAAATTAGAGATACTTTCTTTGAAAATTTTTCAAACTTTTAAGGTAGAGATGATCAAAGAGAACGACTCTTTAGAAAGAGAGAAAATTTTATTCCAGCTTTATTCAGCAATTGAGAAAGCTAAGAAAGAAGGAAAATATAAATGCTGTATAGAGCCTCCTTGCACAATGTGTTATTTAGGTAATTGGATATTTGAAGACGGAGTTTGTGATTGCGAGGAAATGATTAAAAAAGGTGACTTAAGTAAAGTTTGTCCTCAATGCCTTAAAGGTATAAAAGAAGGAAAATGTAAATCAGGATTGGGCGTTTGCCCGGCTTTATAAAATAAATATGACAAAAATAGAACTGAAAATTAAAGGAATGCACTGTGAAAGTTGTGCTAAAACTATTGAAAAGACCCTTTTGAAAGAAAAAGGAATTTTTTTTACTCAGGTAAGTTTTGCTTTAGAAAAAGCAATTGTTGAATATGATCCAGAAAAAATTAATATAGATAAAATAAAAAGAATAATTAAAGAAACAGGTTATAAAGTTTTAGAAAAAGAAGAAGAAAAGAAAGATGAGATGAAATCCGATTGGCAGAAATTTTGGTTTGGATTAATTTTAACTTTACCAGTTTGGATAATTTCTGTTTTCTTTTATGATCCAAAATTTAACCTTTTACTTTTTGCTTTAGCTACTCCAGTTCAAATAATTCTTGGTTGGTCATTTTATCGAAGAGCCTATTTTTCTTTAAAACAAAAAATTGCTGATATGAATGTTTTAGTTAGTTTAAGTACTTCTGCTGCTTATTTTTATTCAGTTTTTGCTACTTTTTTTATTGATGGTCCTGTTTTTTATGAGGCCTCAACTACTGTTTTGACAACAATTTTTTTAGGATCTCTTTTGGAAAAAATTTCTCGAGGGAAAGTCGGAGAAGCAATTAAAAAATTAATTGAACTTGAGGCAAAAACAGCAAAAGTTTTAAAGGATGGAAAAGAAATTGAGGTTCATCCCGATGAAATTCAAAAAGGAGATATCATAATTGTCAGACCTGGTGAAAAAATTCCCGTTGATGGAATTATTATTGATGGAAAGTCGACTATTGACGAATCAATGATTACTGGAGAGTCATTACCGGTGGAAAAAAAAGAGGGTGATACTGTTTTTGGCGGAACAATTAATAAAATGGGAGTTTTTAAATTCAGGGCAACAAAGGTTGGCAAAGAAACTACCTTAGCTCAAATTATTAAATTAGTTGAAGAAGCTCAGACTTCTAAAGCACCTATTCAAAGAATAGCTGATAAAGTTTTAAATTATTTTGTGCCAGTTGTTGTTTTAGTTGCCTTAATCTCCTTTTCAATTTGGTATTTCTGGCTAAAAAGCGAATTTTTGTTCGCTTTAACTACTTTTGTTTCTGTTTTGGTCATCGCCTGTCCGTGTGCTTTAGGATTAGCTACACCGATGGCAATTATGATTGGAACAAGCAAAGGAGCAGAAAAGGGAATATTGATTAAGGGAGGAGAATATTTGGAAGGGATTCACCAATTAAATACTCTTGTTTTTGATAAAACCGGAACTCTAACTAAAGGAAAACCAGAGGTCACAAATATTCAAGGAGATGTTTTACAATTGGCAGCTTCTTTAGCAATCAATACTACTCACCCATTAGACATTGCTATTGTTAACGAAGCAAAAAAGAAAGGAATTGAATTTCTAAAAGTTGAAAATTTTGAAGCAATTCCTGGAAAGGGAATTAAGGGAATAATTAATGGTAAAGAAGTAAAATTGGGAAATCGGAGATTGATTGAAAGTGATCTAAATAAAGATTGGGAAGAAGAAGGAAAAACAGTAATATTAGTTGCGGTTAACAACAAAGTAGAAGGAGCAATTGCTGTTGCCGATACTTTAAAAGAGTATTCAAAAGAAACAATTTTGAAATTAAAGAAAATGGGGTTTGAAATCTGGATGATTACTGGCGATAATCGAAAAACGGCTGAGGCTATTGGAAAAGAACTTGGGATTGAAAATATTTTAGCTGAAGTTTTACCTCAGGATAAAGAAAAAGAGATAAAAAAACTTCAAGCTGAAGGAAAATTTGTCGGCGCAATTGGTGATGGAATAAATGATGCGCCAATGTTAGCTGCTGCTGATATTGGTATTGCGATGGGAGCAGGAACTGATATTGCAAAAGAAACAGGTGGAATTATCTTAGTTAAAGATGATCTTAGAGATGTCGTTAAAGCAATCGAACTTTCAAAGAAAACCCTTTCAAAAATAAAACAAAATCTCTTTTTAGCGTTTATTTATAATATCTTAGCTATTCCTGTTGCTGCTGGATTATTCTATCACTGGCTTGGATTCTTACTTAAGCCAGAGATTGCTGCTTTAGCAATGATTTTATCCGATATCTCAGTTATCTCAAACTCTCTTTTACTAAAGAGATTTTAAAATAGGAAAAGTTTTCCACTTGACATATATTTATTTTTTTAAATAATATATCAATATTGATTGATATATGATTAAAAAATGTTGCCGAGAAAAAAAATCAATTTTAGAGATAGAGAAAATAGCTAATAATTTAAAAGATGTTTTAGAGCCAAATAGATTAAAGATTTTATGTTTACTAAAAGAAGGACCAGGATGTGTTTGTGATATCTGGCAATGTCTGAAATTACCTCAAAATCTGGTTTCCCATCATTTAGGAATTTTAAAAAAATTAAATTTAGTTTTTTCAAAAAGAATTGGCAGGAAAATTTCCTATAGTTTAAATAAAAAGGTCGCAAAAAAATACCTTCAATTATTAAATAAATTTTTAAACCTATGACAATTAAAATTTTAGGCTCTGGCTGCTATTATTGTCAGTTACTAGAAAATAATGCTAAAAAAGCAGTAGAAGAATTAGGATTGAAAGATGTAAAGATAGAACATATTTACGATATTGACAAAATTATTGAAATGGGAATTGCTTTCACTCCAGCTATTGCTTTTGATAATGAAATAAAAGCTCAAGGAAGAATTCCTGAAGTAGAAGAAATTAAAGGTTGGCTTAAAGAAATTAAAAAATAAAATTAATTAATAATAAAAAATTATGAAGTCAAAAAGAATTGTTTTTGGTATTATTTTAATCCTTTTGATTTTAGGAATTTTAGTCGGCTATGAATGGTATAGTGCGATAAAGAAAAGTCGTTTAATAGAACAAGGAATATATCCAAAAGAACCTTTTCCAGTTAATCCTGGAACCCCTTGGTGGCAAATTCCTTTTTTAACTCTCTTGAGCTATTTAACCAAAGCCTGGTTTTGTTTGGGAATGGCCTTTTTAATCGCTGGCGCAGTTCAGACATTTATTCCAAAAGAAATGATAATTAAGCATTTAGGAAGAAGAAGTATTAAGGCTTATTTTATTGCTGCTTTTGGTGGACCTTTACTTTCAGTTTGCTCTTGTTCAATTATTCCTTTGTTTGCCGCTATTAAAAAAAGAGGAGCAGGATTAGGACCGGCCATTACCTTTTTATTAGCCACGCCAGCTATCAACCCAGCTGCCATTATTTTGACTTTTGGTTTGCTTTCTTGGAAGTTTGTAGTGGGAAGAATTGTCTTGGCATTATCAGCTGCTATAATTACTGGTGCCATTTTAGAAACAATTTGGACAACAGAAGAAGAAAAAGCAGGTTTGTTATCTCAATTAAAAATTGAATATCAAGAAAAACCTTTAAATTTAAAAGAAGATTTAAAAGAATGGGTTTTAAATGTCTGGGATTTTGTTAAAAAGATTTTGCCATTGGTGCTTTTAGGAATTTTCATTATTGGCATTATTAAGATATTTTTAACCCCAGAAGTTATCTCAAAATATTTAGGTCAAGGATTCTGGCAAATTGCTTTGGCTTCGATTATGGGAGTAGTAATGTATACTCCCACCTTAGTTGAAATTCCTTTTGTCAGAGAATTGTTGATTTTAGGAATGGGCACAGGACCAGCTTTGGCGTTTTTATTGACCGGGCCTGCTTTAAGTTTGCCTTCAATGTTAGGAGTTTCCAGGGTGATTAAATGGAAAATGGTTTTAAATTATGCAGTGGTGATGTGGATTTTAGGAATTTTAGGTGGTCTAGCTTTTGCTTATTTAGTGCCTCAAATAATATTGCATTAAAGTATGGATAAATTTTATTGTTCAAATTGTAAAAAAATTTTTGAAGCAGAAGGTGAAAAAAAAGAATGGCAAGATTCTATTTATGGTTATTGTTGGAAAATTGTGGCTAAATGTCCTACTTGTGGTAGAGAATGTGATGAATATAGGCCGAGTTTTTCTTCAAAAAAGAAAGAAGTTTTACCGCCGCCTTCTGGGTGTAGATTATGTGGTAAATTCTAAGAATAAAATAATTAAAAAAAGCCATTAATTACCAACGGATTTTCAAAAACATAAAAGTCAAATAAAAATATGAACCAGCCACAATTTGATAAATGGCATGGAATAGATAGAAAAAAAATTGATTGGCATCCAGTTATAGATGAGTCAAAATGTATTGGTTGCGGACTTTGTGTCACCAGCTGTCCAAGAGGAGTTTATAAATACGATTACAAAAATAAAAAATCAAAAGTTGTTAATCCTTTAAATTGTATGGTCGCCTGTCAAACCTGCGCCAATTTGTGTCCGACAGGAGCAATTTCTTTTACCAAGGAAAATGAAACAACCAGAGAAAAGGCGCAAAGAATTGTCAAAAAACTTCAAGTATTGCTAAAAGCAAAAGAAGAATTAGAAAAAAGGAAAAAAGAATTAGAATATGAAAAATAAAAAGAAAATTTCAAAAGAAAAAATTTTTGAAGCGCTAAAAGAAGTTATTGATCCTGAAATAGGAATAAGTCTTGTTGAGATGAATCTAATAAAAGATGTTTTAATTGAGAAAGATAAAGTTAAGATAAAAATGACTTTAACTACTCCTGGTTGTCCATTAGCTTCTTTTCTTGTTAATGAAGTAAAGAAAAAAGTAGAAAGCTTGCCTGGAGTAAAAAAAGCTGAAGTAGAATTAGTCTGGGAATAATTATGAAGGAAACAATTTTAGAAGTTAAAAATCTAAATGTTGAATTAGAGAAAGAAAAAATTATTTTTGATCTCTCTTTTGAATTAAAAAGAGGAGAAATTTTAACAATTTTAGGGCCAAATGGAGCAGGAAAGACGGTCTTGTTAAAAACATTGTTGGGAATTTTTCCATATAAAGGGGAGATTGAGTGGAAAAAGGGAATAAAAATTGGTTATGTTCCTCAAAGATTGCCTTTTGTTAAAGACGTGCCAATGAGTGTCGAGGAATTTTTAATGTTGAAATGTTCAAATTTGAAAGAAATAAAAGAAACAATAAAATTAGTTGGCTTTGATGAAAATTTTTTAAAAAAGAATGTTGGCGAAATTTCTTCTGGCCAATATCAAAGAATTTTGGTTTGCTGGGCTTTATTAGAGAACCCAGATGTTTTACTTTTTGATGAACCAACTTCAGGAATTGATATTTCCGG
>CALHIP010000027.1 GCA_938030745.1 uncultured Patescibacteria group bacterium
CCCGATAAAACCAGAGATAGAGATTTATTCTTTTGAGAAAGCCAACGAAGCCTTAAAGGATATAAAAGGAAGAAAAATCAAAGGCGCCAAGGTATTAAAGTTTTGAACATCCTCTTGCCAATAAGATATTTTTATTAAAAAATTTTATTGACAAATATTGAATTTTTTATATAATAAAGTAAGAATAATAAACCTTATGTCTGAAAAAGAATTTAAACTAACAGAGAAACTTAAAGTAAAGAAGAAGTATCTTATCTCTTTAGCCCGAAAGTGCGCTAAACTTCTTAAAGAAAAATACAAGGTTAAAAGAATCTTTCTTATTGGTTCATTGGTGAAAGGAATTGTGCATGAAAGGTCGGATATAGACTTAGTAGTAGAGGGGTTGGAACCTGAAGTTTATATCAAAGCCTTGACAGAAGTAATAAGCAAAAAACTATTGCAAAAATTGAAAAAATACCTTAGATTTCCTCATCTATTCAGACATATATATGGATTTGAATTAAAATGGGACAAAATTAAACTTTTATGTGTTGAAATGGAAATACATGAAGGGAATTTAAAAATGAAATTGAAGAATTTTTAAAGACATTAAAGAAATAAATTTTATGAGTGAAAAGAATGTAAATCAAATAAGAAACTTAAAACAAAAGAAAGTATTTCACAGTTTAGAATGAAATAATACAAACTATGATGGAATATAAACCTCAAAAAGAAAGAATTGGGGATTATCGAGATATAAGTGAGGCTGACACAAAGGCTAAATTAATTGATGATCAATTAAAATCTTCTGGTTGGAAGGAAGAAGACATTAGACGAGAATTTTGTATTCAAAAAGGGAAAGTGATAATTGAAGGCAATGAAGCAAGAAGAGGAGAGAAGAAATTTGCTGATTATGTTCTCTTTTTTAAAAATGCTTTCCCAATTGCTATTATTGAGGCAAAACGCCTTTCTGCTCATTATGCTGATGGCATTTCTGACGCAAAAGAAAAAGCAAAAATATTAGGTGTATATTTTGCTTATTCAACTAATGGTGAAAAGTTTGAAGAATTTGATTTTTCAACCAACACACAAAAAACTTTAGATAAATTTCCTACTCCTGATGAACTTTATGAAAGATGGCAAAAAATTACTCACCGAGAATATCCTGATTTTTCAAGTATTCCACAAGATAGAAATCCTTTTCTTGTTCCTTTATATTATGACCCTCAAAAAGAACCCCGATATTATCAGTTATTAGCAATCAACAAAGTTATTGAAGCAGTGCTTAAAGGTCAAAAGAGAATTCTTCTTACTTTAGCCACTGGCACTGGGAAAACGTATGTTGCTTCTCAAATAGTATGGAAATTATGGAAATCTGGGCAAATCAAAAAGGTCCTCTATCTAACGGACAGAGCGGAGGTGTTAAGGGACCAGGCTTACAATGAATTTAAAGCGTTTAGTGATGCTCGGGCTAAAATTATTGAAGGAGAAACACCGAAAGTTAAAGATATCTATTTTGCTACTTATCAAACTTTATATAGTATTCATGATAATAGGCGTCTTTATCTAAATTATGAACCAGATTTCTTTGATATGGTGATAATTGATGAGTGTCATCGTTCAGGTTGGAATAGATGGTATGAGATTTTACAACACTTTGAAAAAGCTATTCATTTTGGGATGACTGCTACTCCCAAAAGAACTGATAATATTGATACTTATAAATATTTTGGAGACCCTGTTTATGAATATAACATTGACCAAGGAATTGAAGATGGTTATTTGGCTAATTATTTAGTTCAAAGAATTTTTACTAATATTGATAAGAAGGGGATAGATTTAAGAGAAGCCGAACTTCAAGGTGCAGAAATTTATGTACCTCAAAAAGATCCTGAAGTAGTAATAAAAGAAATTTACAATACTCCCGAGTTTGAAAAAGAAATTTCTATACCAGAGAGAACAAAAGTTATCTGTCAAAAGATTGCTGAACTTTTAGAAAGATATGGCAAAATGGATAAAACTGTTATCTATTGTGTTAACATTGACCATGCTGAAGAAGTTAAAAAAGAAATACAAAATCATTTTGCCTATTTAGGTTATTCAAATTATGCAGTTAGAATTGTTGCTGAAGACGAAGAGGGCAAAAGAGAATTAGATAATTTTAAAGATTCCGAAAAGAGACTTCCAGTTGTGGCTACAACTGTTGATTTATTAACTACTGGTGTTGATATTCCACCAGTCAAAAATATTATTTTTTTAAGAACCATTTCTTCAATAGTTCTTTTCAACCAGATTATTGGCAGGGGAACGAGAATTGACGAAGCCTCGGGAAAAAGGTTTTTTAGAATTATAGATTTCACTGGTGCCACTCGTCTTCTTCCAGATTTAAGAAAGGAAAAACCATATAAACCTCCTTATGAAGGACCTTTTGATTATTTTTATAAGGCTCAAATTTTTGATGCTGAAACTGGTGAACCACTTTCTAATGTTAGAACAGTTTTAATTTTAGAACCTCATAAAACAATTATTAAAAATTCTGACCAAAACGGATTTATCTTTTTTGATAAACTACCACGAAATGAAGTAAAACTTTGCTTAGAAAAAACTGGCTATAATAAAAAAGAAAAGAAAATTCAACCAACACCAGATTTTCAACAGATAGAAAGAATAACCTTAACCAAAAAGAGAGAAGCAAAAGAACCAATTAAAATTGAAGGAATTGATGTCTATATAGAAACTGAAGAAGAAATTTTAATTGAGGCTGGCGGAAACAGATTAAGAGAAGCAGAATATAGAAAATATTCAAAAGAAGGAATTTTAGAAAAGGTAGTAAATTTAGAAGATTTGAAGGAAATCTGGATTGATGATCAAAAAAGAAAGGAATTTTTACAAGATTTATTAAATAGAGGAATTTCGCTAAAAATTCTTTCTTCGGTTGTTTTAAAAAGAAGCGATATTGATGGTTTTGATATTTTAACCCATATTGCTTTTGATGTTCCGATTATCACTCTTGATGAAAGGGCAAGGAGTTTTATAGAACTAAAAAAAGAGTTTATAAATTCATTTCCTGAGGGAAGGGAAATCATTTTGGATTTAATTGAACAATACCGAATTGGTGGTATAGAGGAATTAAAGCCCGAAGTATTTAAAATTCCCAGATTTACTCAAAAATATGGTGGAATAAAAGAGATCGTTAAAAGATTAGGAAGAGAAGAATTACAACCAATATTTAATCAAATAAAACAACAACTTTATGAACAGGCAAGAACTTAAAAATAAACTTAATAGATGTTGTGATATAATGAGGGATGATGGATTGGTTCCGCTTCAATATATTGAGCAATTATCATGGCTTTTATTCTTAAAATTATTTGATGATTGGGAGACGCAACAAAAAATAATGAAATTAGATTACCAATCTCTTTTTGAAGAAAAATACCGATGGCAAAATTGGGCAAATAAACTAACTGGCAAGGAACTTAAAGAATTTGTTGAAAGAGATTTAATTCCTTATCTAAGCAATCTTTCAGGAACTCCTCAAAAAGCAAAAATTGCTTCAATTTTTCGAGGAATTAGGAATTATATGAGGTCTGGTTATAGTTTAGCGGAAGTGGTGGAAATAATTAATGGAATAGATTTTTCAAAAACAGAGGATACACAAATTTTATCCATAGCCTATGAAGAACTTTTAATGTTTACTGCTGGTCAAAAAGGCGGTGGAACTGGTGAATTTTATACTCCCAGACCAATTATTAGATTTATGATAAAAGTTATTGATCCGAAAATCGGAGAAAAAATTTTAGATCCCTTTTGTGGCTCTGCTGGTTTTTTAGTTGAAGCTTATAAATACTTAAAAGATAAAGCCAATACTTTAAAAGAATATAAACTTCTTCAGGAAGAAACATTTTATGGTCAAGAATTAAAATCATTTTCTTTAATTGTTGGAACTTTAAATGCGATGCTTCACGGAATAGAATCGCCAAATATTATTGAAAAAAATAGTTTTGAGGAAGACTTAAGGTCAATTTCAGAGGAAGAAAGATTTGATATTATTTTAACAAATCCACCTTTTGGTGGAGAGGCAGCAAAACGGTCTTTAACCACTTTTGCCATTAAAACTTCAGATACTGAATTAGCCGGACTTTATCTTTGTATGAAAAAACTAAAAACTGGTGGAAGATGTGGTATTGTTCAGCCGGAAGGAGTTTTATTTAGAACATCAGGTGTTTATAAACAAGTTAAAAGAGAACTTTTAGAGAATTTCAATTTACATACAATAATTAGTTTACCACCCGGTGTTTTTGCCAATGTTTCTCCCAAAGGTAGAACAGGTCCAAAGACAAATCTTTTATTTTTTGAAAAAGGTACTCCGACAAAAGAAATTTGGTATTATGAACACAAACACCCATTAGGAGTGGTAAAGACAAGATATGGAAGATTAGTAGAAAAAACTTATTCGAGAACTGACCCTATAAAAGACGAGGATTTAGAAGATGCTTTTCAAAAATGGCAAAAAAGAGAGATCTCAGAAAATAGTTGGATTGTGAAAGTGGAAGAGATAATAAAAAAAGATTATGATTTGTCAGCAAAGAATCCAAATAAAACAAAAAGTATAGTTTATAAGCCTCCTGAAGAATTGATAAAAAGTATTTTAGAGAAAGAAAAAGAAATTGAAAAAATTTTGAAAGAAATAAAAATATAAGATTCAAAATGCAAGAGCAAAAATTGCAAGTAAAAAATCAAAAGTGGGAAATAAGAAAATTAAGTGAAGTTTGCGATGTTGTAAAAAGTGGTGTTTTACCATTTGAAGGTAAAAAAGAATATATTGATACTAATTCAGTACAAAATTTTTCTATTGTTAAATACCAAATAATTACTTATAAGAAGCGACCTTCGCGAGCGAATATGGAAGTTAAAGCAAATGATGTAATTGTTGCAAAAATGCAAAATACTGTTAAAGTTTATCTGGCAACCTCGGAAGATGAGAAAAAAAGGATTTTTTCCACTGGTTTTTTTGTTTTAAGACCTAAAAGAGGTTTGATTGAACCCAAATATTTATTTTTATATTGTTCAAGTGATTTTTTTCAAAATTTGAAAGATGAATTAGCACGCGGTTCCACTCAAAAAGCAATTAATGATGAGAAATTAAAAAAATATTTTGAAATTCCTCTTCCGCCGCTGGAAGTCCAAAAA
The DNA here is from genome assembly GCA_938030745.1 of uncultured Patescibacteria group bacterium. Taxonomy (GTDB): domain Bacteria; phylum Patescibacteriota; class Patescibacteriia; order UBA2591; family CALHIP01; genus CALHIP01. The sequence continues at coordinate 5,173 of CALHIP010000027.1, forward strand.
CGAATTGTTGCGAAAATTGAAGAACTTTTTGAAAAAATTGATAAAGCCATAGAATTAAGAAAAAAAGCAATAGAAGAAACAGAAGAAATTTTCCAATCAACGTTGGAAGAAATTTTTAGTAATGCGGAGAAAAAGTGGGGGGTAAAAAAGATGGAAGACATTTGCTATATTAATCCAAATAAATCAGAATTAAAAAATTTATCAAATGATTTAGAAGTATCATTTATCCCTATGAATGCTGTTGATGAAATCACCGGTTCCATTGTTTCTCAAAAGATAAAATTATTAGGTGAAGTTAAAAAAGGATATACATATTTTAAAGAAGGTGATGTGCTTTTCGCAAAAATTACTCCTTGTATGGAAAATGGAAAATCGGCAATAGCAAAAAATCTAGTAAATGGTATAGGTTTTGGTTCTACAGAGTTTCATGTTTTAAGACCAGGTAAAGAAGTTTTAGCAGAATGGATTCATTTTTATATTCGCCAACCGTGGTTTCGTGAAGAAGCAAAAAATCACTTTACGGGCACAGCTGGTCAACAAAGAGTACCCCAAGAATTTTTAGCACGAGCCGAAATACCCCTTCCTCCTCTTTCCGAGCAAAAAAGGATTGTGGATTATTTAGATAATTTAAGAGAGAAAGTTAATAAATTGAAAAAACTCCAAGAAGAACAATTAAAAGAATTAGAAGAACTTAAAAAATCAATTTTAGAAAAAGCATTCGCTGATGAATTGATGTAAAAAAGAAATTAATTCCAAAACTAACTAAAATTAGTTGTTTATTAATTAAGAATTTATCCCTTAAATTTTGGAACAATATCTAAATTAGCAGCAAGCAGTGCCTCCACTGGATGAACTCCAAGAAAAATATCGCACAACAACGAAATGGCTAATTGGCTTCCTTCTCTATTTTTTGGCACATTAACTTTCGCTTTCTTACATTTATCATCAAGCATTTGCTGAAGTTTTTCTGGTCTTTGTCTTCTTCGAAAATTTATATCTTCTTGTTCTAATATCCATTTCAAAGCATAAAGAATATAATCTAAATTATATCCAGGAAGTTTATCTATATCTTGGTATTTTTCTAAAACCTTTTCAACTGGTTCACCTTGCCAAACCTCTATAATTGCTCTAAACACCTTCTCCGCCTTTTCTGGACTATTACAAAGTTTCCCATACAAATCTATTGCAAAGTGAGCATGTTTGGGAGTATAAAATTTTAATTTTTCTCTATCATAAATCGTTCTCACTTTAAAATCCTTTTTAGATTTTGAATTTTTAGTCTTAACTAAAATCCAACCATTTGAAAGTTCTTTAATATCTAATACCTTCTTTTTATTTTTTCCTTTCCCTAAGTAATCGCCAATTTTAATCATAATTATTATTCCAAATTAAACTATTTTTATAGGGAGTTAATTTCTCTCCCTTTTCCGGTTTCCTGAAAATAAATAAGTGTTCATGGGCTAAAAGTAAAAAGTCATATTTCGTTCCTCTCCATTTTTCTCGGGTACTTTTCATTTTCCATTGAAGTTTAATCACATCTTCTCTTAAAATAAACCCTACTTTTAAAAAGATTTCCATTATTCTTGTTGTAATCGGCACGAAATGCTTCTTTTTTCTCGTGTCGCCAATAAGAATAGCACAGTGCTTTCCATGTTTTAACACTCGATAACATTCCTGAGCCACTTTTTCCATCTCATTAATAAACTCGTTAATATTTCTTACATTAGAAAGATCGCCTTCAATTTTATTATTTGTAAATCTTATTATATTAGCATATGGTGGATGAGTTGCTATAAGATCAATACTTTCATTTGGAATTAAGTCTAAATTTCTGGCATCACCAACATAAGTTTTTATCTCTGGCTCATATTTATATTTAAAATCTAATCTATTTCTTGTCACCATTATCGCATCAGGGTTTATATCAACACCAATGCCTCTTCTATTTAAAAGTTTACATTCAACAAGGGTAGTACCAGAACCAACCATTTGATCTAATACCAAATCATTTTCTTCGGTATATCGCAAAATTAAATTTCTTGGAATATAGGGTGACCAATTTGCTCGGTAATTTCCTTTATGAGTTGCCCATTCTCCTCTTTCCGGAAACGACCAAACAGTAGTAGTCTCTAATTTAAATTCTTTTGGCTCGTACTCACTTATTACATAATTTTTTACAAGCGGAACTTTA
>CALHIP010000028.1 GCA_938030745.1 uncultured Patescibacteria group bacterium
ATATTCTTGTGAAATCGAATTGGCTAAAAGGGTAAAAACATCTTCTTTCGTTTTAAGATCTTTGATAATTAAGGCATAATCTTCCTTACCGAGATAACTTCTTTCAAGGACAATATATTTTTCATTTGGAGAGACGCGAAAGTCTGTCGAATAATAAGATTTATAGGTGTTTGTTTTTTCTTCAAGAACGTTTTCGTGAAATAAAATTATGGAATTTCCTTTCCCACCATAATTATATTTCCAAAGTTCTGCCTTGTAACCAGGATTTTGTTCTATTTTTTTAGAATCATAGTTGAACATTCTAATAACATATATACCGCAATGATGAAGCTCAATCGGATGATAGTTTTTGCGAATACCAGCTATTTTAAAAACAAAAGACTCTTTTCTTGTATTTTTATTATAAATAGAAATAATTACATCAGCTAGGGGGCTTTCTTTTTCTTTAATTTCATATGTCACTCGTTCGTTTTCTTCCATACATTCGCTAGAAGCATCGGAAACTATTTTTCTTTTTTGCTGAGAAATAATAAAAGAGGGAATAATAATTATTAAAATGAGAATTATTAAACCTAATAATATTTTTTTATTTTTCGAAAACATTTTTTATTTCTTTTAAAAACCAAGGATATTCAAACATTTTTTAAATGAAGGAAGATAAAACCAGAAATGTCTAAAACGTTTGAATTCAATAATTTTTTGCCAATAATTTTTCCATCACGATTTGATCTTGATTGATTTTAAAGTGAAATTCTTTTGAGAATGGATTTCCTTGATTGTCATAAAAAGAAGAATAAAGATATAAGGAGAATCACAAATATTATCTTTATTTAAATCATAGCACCTTTCCTCTGGTGTATCAAAATCATTCCAATAGTTTTCACCGGTTGGCAAGGGAAGATTGAAAATATTTCCCCTACTGAAATAAACAGTTGGCTGTTTTTTATTATTAATAAAATTATTGTTATAAACTCTTATTGTTAGATGAGTAAAGATAAATCCCATAATTATTATTTGATGGAGTATTAAAAGTAAGGGTATTATTAGAAGAACGATCAAGATAAAATTCCTGCCAGATGAGAGTCAGAGATATTTTCTGTAATGATGTTATTGAAACTTTCCTCAAGATAGATTGCGAAGAAACTATTTAAAAAAGAATTGTTGCTTTTGAAAGTATTATTATGAGAACCTGTAAGATAAATGCCTATTTCAAAGCCAAAGGTTCTTGTTATGACATTATCTGTCACAATATTGTTATTGGAAGAAAGAAGAGTAGAGACGAATCCAGAAACACTTCTTTTTACAACTAAATTTTTAATGGTCAACCTATCCGGCGAGGTAGATAGACTCCGAATCCTGTCCCATTTAAATTTAAAAAATAAGTGGAATAACTAAAATAGTGGCTGAAATTACAAAGATACTGAAATTTAAAAATAGTTTTTGAAATCCATAATATAAAATCTCTTAAATTATCTTTCCTATTCTTTCTTGATCAAAAAATTTTTCATTCATATTTATCTTTGATAAGTACCAATTAACTCTGCTGAATCCAAAATATGACCGGTAATTGCTTTTTCAAGAGCTGATTTTTTAGAAGAAGGAGGAAGATTAAGCAGAATATCAATTGCATACAATTTAAAGTAATAACGGTGAATTCCGCTTGGTGGACAAGGACCACCATAAGAATTTTTTCCAAAATCGTTTACTCCTTGAACCGCTCCTTCTGGTAAGCTATTTTCTCCAATCAAAGTAGTTTCAGGATTGATATTCCAAACTAGCCAATGAGTGAAGGGTCTAAAAGGAGCATATGGATCATCAACAATTAAAACTAAACTTTTGGTATTTTCTGGTACTTTGCTAATTTCAAGAGGCGGATTTATATCTTCACCATCACAAGTATATTTTTTTGGAATTGGCTGATTATTGCTGAAAGCTGGACTGGTAAGTGTCATCATCTTTTTCGGTAATTCAAAAGATGGTTTTGAAGATTTTTTTAGAAGGTAAAAAACAATAACTCCTCCAATGACCAGAATAACAAAAATTATTAAAATTTTTGAAAAACTTTTCATATTTTTATTTTATCAAAAAACCAGATTTTCGTGAATATTGTTTGCTATTTTAAATTTTTCTCTTTTATTCAAATTTTTGCCATTTTGAAAAATTTGACTTATTTGATAGATTTGATGCGGGTTTTAAACCCCTGTTTTCCGGTGACTGTCACCTTTAAAAATAAAAGGGCCTTTTCGGCCCTTTTTAAAATTTATCACCTAGAGTTTTTCTGCAAAGCTTCCTTGTTATTTCCCAAAGAGCTGTTAATATTTTCTTCTGAGTTTCTGTGTTCCAATTTATTTGATATCGCTTCAAGATTTCTTTTGTTTTTTTTATCTTCTCTTCCATTCTCTGGAAAAAATCTTCAATTTTCATACATTCATCCCAGGCTTCAATAATTTCCTTTGTAATTTCAGTTTCTTCTTCATTTAGTCCCATATTTTTACAAATTCGTTGAAATTCTTTTTCTCCAATAATTTTAATTGTAGAGTATTTTTTCATTTTTACCTCCTTAGAGGATTTTGTTTTATCCTCCGCTTTATCTATAAGTATTACTCACAGATAAAACGGAAGATAAAACTTTCATATAAACAAGAATTTATCAAAAAGTAGGGGTTAAAAATCCATCTCAAATAAAATAATTTTTCAGTTTAATTTTTTTTATCATTTTTTAAGCTAAAAGAAAATGTTTAGGATGATGAGTAATTTAAACTTTTTAGTTTCGATAATTCAGTTTCTTCATATTCTTTAACCGCAACACTGGGTGGTATCCACCGATCAAATTTATAAATCTTTTAAAATTAAAAATTTACCGTGATGATAAATAAAAGCAGAAACTGCTTGTTTAATTTTTTTATAGATCTTTAAGATAATTTTGCCAATTTTCTGAATTGAGTTGTGAAAGAGAAACAGCATTTTTTAAAGAAAACTCGCCAATTTTTGTTCTTATCAAATTTTCCAAATAAGCTCCACAATTTAATTTTTTTCCAATATCTGAAGCTAATGATCGGATATAGGTTCCAGAAGAACATTTAACTTTGATTTTCAAAAAGGGAAATTTATATTTTAAAATTGAGATTTCATAAATTTTTACTTTTTGAGGTTTTAATTTTACTTTCAATCCTTTTCTTGCTAAATCATAGGCTTTCTTTCCTTTTATTTTTTTAGCTGAAAAAATTGGTGGAATTTGTTCAATCTCTCCTAGAAAAGTTTTTAAAACATTCTTAATTTTTTTCAAGGTTGGGATTTCTTTTATTTCTTTTTTAACAATTTTTCCTTCTTTATCAAATGTATCAGATTCAGCGCCTAATCTTAAAGTAGCAATATATTCTTTATCCAGTTTTAAAAAATAAGAAAGCTTTTTAGTTGCTTCTCTTGAAATTGCTAAAATTAAAAGACCGGTAGCGAAAGGATCCAAGGTTCCAGAATGACCAATCTTTTTTATTTTAGTAATTTCTCTTAATTTATCAACAACATCATGAGAGGTTATACCTGCTGGCTTATTAATTAAAATAAAACCATTTTTCATTTTTATCAAAATTAAAAATCAGTCTTCTTACTGATTTTAATTTAATTTTTTTAAAAAATCCAGTTGTAAATTTTCTAATCCCTATAGTTTATTCAAATTTTTGCCATTTTGAAAAATTTGACTTATTTGATAGATTTGATGCGGGTTTTAAACCCCTGTTTTCCGGTGACTGTCACCTAATTTATCTAATTTGAGGAGGGAGTTGATTGGATAATGAGGAGCTATTTTAAGGATTTTTTCCAGAATTTTTTTTCTTTCTTCTTCAGTTTTTGCAGATAAATATTTCTCTTTTAATTTTTTAATTTTTTTCCTCCTCTTTTGTCTTTTCTTTATTTCGAATTGTCTTCTTTTAGGTGTAATCTTTGACATAACTATTGCTATTCTAATTTTTTTAGAATTTCAAGATATTGGATATCTTCTTTGATCGGACCAACTAAAGCAAGATTAATTTGGTTTTTGTCAAAAACTTTTTGGCCAATTTTTTTGATTTGAGTATCTGTCACTTTTTTTATTTTTTCAAATTTTTCTTTTGGAGTTAAAATTTTTTTTCTAAACAATTCTTGATTAGCATACCAATTTGCAACTACCCAGGAATCTTCTAAATTAACTTTTAATCTTCGGATCAGATAATCTTTTGTATCTAAAATTTCTTTTTTTGTCAAGCCATCTTTTTTTATCTTGTTTAATTCCTCAATTATAATTCTTAAGACTTGACTAATATTTTTTGGATCAATTCCAGCTTCAATACTAAAAGCACCTGTCTCATTAAAAGAAGTATAGCCACAACCAATTGAATAGGCAAGTCCTTTTTTTTCCCTTATTTCTTGAAAAAGTCGAGAGCTCATATTACCACCAAGAGCAATTGATAAAATATCTAATGCCTCTTGATATGGCGAAAAATACGAAATAGCTGGAAAACCAAGACAAAGTTGAACTTGTTCAATTTCCTGACGAAAAACAGTTCTTATTTTTGGTGAATGTGGTTTTGGAATAAATTTTTCAAATTTTCTTTTTTCACCTTTACCTCTTTGACTAAAATATTTTTCAATTAAATTAAGAGCATTCTTTGGTATTGGACCAGCCAAGGTAATTAAAAGGTTATTAGGCTGATAGAAAAGATTTTTGTAAAAGAGAAGCTTCTCTTGAGTAATGGCCATAACTGTTTTAGGTTGGCCAGCAACATTCCTACCTAAAGGATGGTTTTCAAAAAGAGTTTCATAGAAAACGCGAGAAATTTGTAATGATGGATTATCTTGATAAAGCCGAATCTCCTCTAAAACAACACCTTTCTCTTTTTCAATCTCTTCAGAAGAAAAAAGTGAATTAAAAAAAATATCAGAAAGGATATCAAGCGATTCTTTTAAATTCTCTTTAAGAATTTTTATATAATAACCAGTATGTTCAAGCGAGGTAAAGGCATTATATTCAGCACCTAAAGCATCGAGTTCTTTAGAAATAGCTAAAGGAGTCGGTCTATTTTTTGTTCCCTTAAAAAGCATATGTTCAATAAAATGGGCTATCCCCTGCTCGTTTTCTTTCTCAAAACGTGAGCCAAAAGGTAAAAGAATAAGACTGGTAATTGTCTGGGTATTTTTCATTGGCGCTAAAATTACTTTAGCACCATTTTTAAGTTTAAATTTTTCAAAAGAATTTTTCATCGAAGTAACTTTTTAGTTTCTTAATTTCAATCCTTTCTTGTTCCATTGTATCTCGATCACGAATAGTTACTTTTTTATCTTCTAGAGTTTCAAAATCAACAGTAACTGCATAAGGGGTACCGATTTCATCTTGACGACGATATCGTCGACCAATCGAATCAACCTCGTCATAATCAACCATAAAATATCTTCTCAAATCTTGATAGATTTCTTGAGCAATTTTTATTAATGGCTCCTTCTTAACTAAAGGTAAAATAGCAATTTTTATCGGACTTAAATATCGATGAAGTTTCAAAACTATTTCTACTTCTTTAGTTGGCTTTGTTGTCTTTGTTCGACCACCTTTTATTTCTTGATAGGCATCAATTAAAAAGGCAAGTAAAGGTCTGCCAACACCTGCTGAAGTTTCAATCACATGAGGAATAAATCTATTTTTTGTTTCAGGATCAAAATAAGAAAGATCACGGCCAGAAAATTTAGAATGTTGACCCAAATCCCAATCTCCACGATAATGAATTCCTTCAATCTCTTCCCAACCCCAAGGAAATTTATATTCAATATCAGTTCCTTTTCGAGCATAATGCGGTAATTCTTCTTTTTTATGTTCTTTAAAACGAATATTTTCTTTTTTAATTCCTAAATCAAGATACCATTTAAGACGTTGTTCTTTCCAATATTCATACCATTCTTCAGGACCCCATTTTTCACTATCGGGAGTTCCTTTTGCTGAAGGATATGGTGAACAAAACCACTGCATTTCCATTTGTTCAAATTCGCGAGTTCGGAAAATAAAGTTGCCTGGTGTAATTTCATTCCTGAATGACTTACCAATTTGGGCAACGCCAAAAGGAATTTTTAATCGTGAGCTATCAAGGATATTTTTAAAATTAAGATAAATTCCTTGGCAAGTTTCAGGTCTTAAATAAGTAATTGCTGTTTCGTCTTCAATTGGTCCAACATAAGTTTTCATCATTAAATTGAATTTTCGGGGTGGTAAGAAACCACCTCCACAATAAGGACATTTTTCTTTAACTTCCTTTGCTTTAAATCTTTTATGACATCTTTTACATTCCACTAATTCATCAGCAAAACCAGCTGATAAATGGCCTGATGCCTCCCAAACTTTTGGATTCAATAAAATTGCACTATCCAGTCCAACAATACTATCTCTTTCTTGAACCATTTTTTTCCACCAAATTTTTTTAATATTGTTTTGAAGTTCAACACCATAAGGACCATAATCATAACCACTTTCAAAACCGCCATAAATCTCGCTGGATGGAAAAATAAATCCGCGACGCTTAGCGAGTGAGATAATTTTTTCCATTAAATTTTGTTTTTGATTTGACATATATTTAATATCTTAACAGATTTTTAAAAAATAAAAAGAGGATCGATTATCCACAAACTTTTAAAATGAAAGGTTTTAAGGCGGGCAAGAGAAGGGAAAGAAATTGGGGGGATAAAAATGATTGAGAGGCTTTTTCTCTTGCCCGCCTTTTATCTTTCATTTAAATTTTTAATTTTTTAATTCCTCCTTTATTAATGATTTTAAAGTAAATTCCTTTCTTTAATGGAATTTCTACTTTTCGACCAGCAATATCAAAAATTTTCTCTGAATCATTCCTTTCTGAAGGTTCTTCTTTTATTAACACTGGATAGGGACCAAAGCAGTAAAGCCGGCCTGAACTTGAGGCAATAAAAATCTTTCCGTCAGAAGAAACAATTGGATGAGTAAGAATACCACTGCCTGTTTCATAAGAAAAATTGATTGTTCCGTCTGGATTAAAAACATAGAAAATTCCAAAGTCAGTACCAATAATAATTTTACCTTCACCGTCAACGGTTGGTGAAGAATAGGAAATTCTTCCAAGATTTATTGACCGCCAGATGAGATTTCCATTTAAATCACGAGCAACAATTTTATTATCATCAACATGATAAATTCGATTTCGAAAAGGATCATAAGCAGGAGAAGAATACCACATTGTTCCCTCCCATCGTCTTGAACCACCAGTAAAATAAACTAAGTAACAGCCATAAAGCCAACCAGATTGAGGATAAGTGCTTACAATGACTCCGATTGGAGTAATAGTTGGTGGAATTCGATTTCCACCAGGTTCAGACATTGTCCATTCCTCATGAAAGAAAATCTGTTCACCATTTTGGTTGAAACCGTAAACACGAAAAGCAAACCAACCAACAGTAGAACTAAGAGTTACCACAAAAATTCGACCAGAATCATCGATAGCCGGTGGTGCATTATAAAAGCTATAACATCTTCTTGACCAAATTGTTTCGCCATTTAATTTTAATTTCCAAACTCGATTTCCTTCGGTAATAAAGATGAAAGTATCCCAAATTGTTGGATGCCAGATTTGATTTTGAAAGGTCAACCGCCATAAAGGATCGCCATTAAGATTAAAAGCATAAAGGAAGGTATTTGAAGAAACAATTAAAATGGAATCGGTGATAGCTAATACATTATCAAAACTACCAGGTACACTCCAAAGAGATTCACCATTGGTTGAAAAACAGAAAAGACCATTTGAAGTTGGAAGAAAAATTCTGTGATAAATCATGCTTGGACCTGAAAATGGAGAAAGGGATGGTATCTGACGAATCAAAAGAAGAGTTTCTGGCCGAGAAATATTTTCAGTATATCCAGTGTGACTAGAATTATTTTGAAATTGATACCAACTAAAAGAAAAAGAGAGAAACAAAAATAAAAATAAATAATCTCTTTTTTTCATTTTTTCCTCCTTTTTCTTTTTATTTAATCAGATTTTTGGATTTTGTCAATAAGTTTGACAGTTATATTTTGGAGATTTATAATAATTAAAAAGGAGGTGAAAAATGAATAATGAATTAGAAACTATTAATCAAAAAATAAAAGAAATACTTAATAAAATGAAAGAACCAAATCTTCATCCAAAGATGCAAGAGAAATTAATAGAAGATTTGAAAAAGATTATTAAAGAAATAAGAAAATTATTAAAAGAGAAAACAAAAATTTGGGTGAGAGTTTCTTTAGATTATAACCAGAAAGGCATCAAAAGAACAATGATTCGAGAAGGTGAATTGAAAAATATTTATCTCCTTCATAATGAAATTATCCGGGTAAAAATAATAAATGTAGATAGACCAAAAATCCAAGAAAAAATTGGAAATTATAATCAGATTGAGTTATTCTTTAAGGAGTAAAAAATGAAACCGCTAACAAATTATTCAAATCTGAAAGGGTGGCCAAAAACAAAATCAGGCCACCCTTATCGCATCACGGATTATTTTTATTAAATCTAAATAAAATTTTAAATTATGAATAGTTGCTAAGCGTAAACCCAATATTTCGTTGCTCATAAAAAGATGTCTTAAATAAGCGAGAGAATAATTTTTGCAGGTATAGCAATCACAATTTTTATCTATTGGCTGAAATTCTTTCTGATATTTTGCATTCTTTATATTTATCTCTTCATAAAATTTTATGTTTTGATTTAAGATTTCTAAATTTTTAAATTTGAATTTATACAATCTTCCATGTCTTGCCTCTCTTGTCGGAATAACACAATCAAACATATCGATACCAATCTTTATTGCTTTAATAATTTGCTCTGGTTTACCAATACCCATTAGATACCTTGGTTTGTTTTCTGGTAAAAGTGGAACAAGATAATTTAGGATTTTATACATTTCTTTAACTGGTTCACCTACTGCTAAACCACCAATTGCATAACCATCAAAATTTAAAGCAGTAATTTCTTTTAAACTTTTTAATCGCAAATCTTTATAAATTCCTCCTTGAATAATACCAAAAATCAATGGTCGATCTTTCCTTTTGCCAATTTTTTTCTCAAAATAATCTTTTCCTATCTTTGCCCATTTTGTTGTCCTTTTGACCGCCATTTCTGTCTCTTTTTTTGGTGTAGGATAACCAACACATTCATCAAAAGACATAATAATGTCTGAACCTAAATCAAGTTGGATTTGAATTGCCTTTTTAGGAGTTAAAAAAAATTTTTGACCATCAATCTCTGAAATAAATTCAACACCATTTTCTTTAACTTTTCTTATTTTTGCTAAAGAAAAAACTTGAAATCCACCAGAATCAGTTAAGATTGGTCCCGACCAATTCATAAATTGGTGAAGACCACCGATTTCTTTAATAATTTTTTCTCCAGGCCGTAAAAATAAATGATAAGTATTAGATAAAATAATTTCTGCGCCTAAATCTTTTAATTCCTCAGAAGTCAAATTTTTGATAGCTGCTTTAGTAGCAATAGGTAGAAAAATTGGGGTCTTAACAACCCCATGTTTTGTTTTTAAAATTCCTATTCTTGCCTTTGATTTTTTTGATTTTTTAAGAATTTTAAAGGACATAGATTATTTTTTGAAAAATAAAGCAATTTTTTTATTTTCAATCTCTAATTCTTTCTTTCTTTTTGGCAGTCTCTTTTTTTCTTCTATTTTCTTTGCCAGAACTTGTTTTTTAAGAATATTTAAATTTTTCTTGATTATTTCCACCAATTCTTCAGAATCAGTTTGATAATAAATTTCTATCTTCTCTTTAATTGTCAATTTTTTTTCTTTCCTTAAATTATTAATTTGTCTAATTAATTCTCTTAAAATTCCTTCTTCTTTTAAAGCAGGGGTAATAACTGTATCAATTTCTATTTCTTCATTTATTTGAGGATCAAAAATTATTTCTTTAATATTTAATTCATCTTTTATTAAATCTAATAATTCTTTTTTTATTTTTCCTCTATCTTTTATTTTAAGTAAAGATAGTGGTTGGCGAACTTTTATCCCTGCTTTTTTCCTTAAGGCATGTCCTTTTTCGCATATTTCTTTTACTCTTTCCATTTCATCAATTAATTTCTGATCAATTTTTTTTGATCTTGGCCATTCTTCTAGATGAACAGATTCAAAAAGTTTTAAACCATAAATTTTATCTCTTAACCGCTGATAAATTTCTTCTGATAAAAATGGACAAAAAGGTGCTAAAATTTTTGATAAATTAAGAAGAACATAACCTAATGTTGAAAGAGCATTTTTCCTCTCTTTTTCATCTTTGAACCGATCGCGAGAACGACGGAGATACCAAGTTGAAAGTTCATCAATAAAGGAAGAAATTTTTCTTGATGCCTCAGTGATCTGATAATCGTCTAAATGATTTGTTACCTCATCAATTAATAAATTTAATTTTGATAAAATCCATTGATCTAATATATTTTTTGATTTAAGCTTCAAATTTATTTTTTTTGTTGCATATAATTCATAAAAAGACAAAATATTAAAAAGAATCAAAAAAACTTTTTTAACTACTTCTTCAACCTGTTTCTCAGAAAAACATTTTGCTTCAGCTGGCTGATTAACACTGTAAAAATAGAATCTTAAGGCATCAGCACCATATTGATTAATAATTTTTTCTGGTTCAACAACATTACCTCTTGATTTAGACATTTTTTCTCCTTTTTCATCTAAAACTAAGCCATGGCAAATCACATTTTTATAAGATGGACCAAAGCCAAGTAAAGTTGAAATTGCTAATAAAGTGTAAAACCAGCCTCTTGTCTGATCTATTCCTTCGGCAATATAATCAGCTGGAAAAACTTCACCTTTTTCATATCTTTTTTTATTTTCAAAAGGATAATGATGCTGAGCAAATGGCATTGCTCCGGAATCAAACCAACAATCGATAACTTCTGGAACTCTTTTCATTTCACCTCCACATTTTTCACATTTTAAAATAATTTCATCAATGAATGGTCGATGGAGATCCAATTTTTTAAGATTTTTAATTTTTGATTTAGAATTTTCGATTAATTCCTTAATACTTCCAATACAAATTTTATGATCACAATTTTGGCATTGCCAAATTGGTAAAGGCGTTCCCCAATATCTTTCTCTTGAGAGTGCCCAATCTTTGACTTCTTTAAGCCAAAAACCAAAACGGCCATATTTGATATAAGATGGAACCCAATTTATTTTCTCATTATTCTTTATCAATTGCTCTTTAATTTCTGGGTCACTCATTTTAATAAACCATGATTTTTTAGCATAATATAAAAGTGGTGAATCACAGCGCCAACAAAATGGATAATCATGACGAATTGTTTCTGTTTTCCAAAGAAGCCCACGATTCTTTAAATCTTCAAGAATCTCTTTGTCTGCTTCTTTAACAAATTTTCCCTGACCAATTATTCCTTCTTTCATTGTTCCATCTGTGTTGACTGTCATCAAAACTGGAAATTCTGGCAAATTTTGAGTTTTGAGTTTTGAGTTTTGAATCTTTATTACTTCCATATCTTCTTCACCAAAAGCAGGAGCAATATGAACAATACCAGTTCCATCTTCCATTGAAACAAAATCAGCTGAAATAACTTCATAGATTCTTCCTTTTTCTTTAGCTGGATAAAGTCCTTCATATTTTTGGCCAACCAAATCTTTACCTTGGAATTTTTGAACAATCTCAAATTTCTCCAAAACAGAAAGACGTGGTTCAGCTAAAATTAAGTATTCATTATTGACTTTAACTTTAACATAACTTGCCTCTGGATGAACAGCTAAAGCGACATTGCCTGGAAGCGTCCAAGGAGTAGTTGTCCAAACAAAAAAATAAGTTTTTAAATTCGTGTTGAATTCAGAATTTTGAATTTTGAATTTTAAGTAAAGTGAAATATCTTCAACATTTTTGTAACCTAAAGCTACTTCGTGAGAAGAAAGTGTTGTCCCGCAACGCGGACAATGAGGAACAACTTTATAATCTTGAAAAAGTAAGCCTTTCTGCCAAATCTGTTTGAGAATCCACCAAACAGTTTCAATGTAAGATTTTTCATAAGTAATATATGGATTTTTGTAATCTAACCAGAAACCAATTCTTTGAGAAAAGTTTTCCCACTCTTTTTTATATTGCCAGACACTTTCCTTACACTTTTGATTGAATTTAGCAATTCCATATTTTTCAATCTCTGGTTTACCACGAAGACCTAATTTTTTTTCCATCTCAAGTTCAACTGGTAAACCGTGGGTATCCCAACCAGCTTTTCTTTCAACATAGTAACCTCTCATTGTCTTGTAACGGCAAATGATATCCTTAAGAATTCTGGAAAGAACATGATGAATGCCTGGCAAAGCATTAGCAGTTGGTGGTCCTTCAAAAAAGACAAAAGGTTTTTTTCTTTTATTTTTCTTAAGTGTTTTCTCAAAAATTTTTTTCTTCTTCCAAAAATTAAGGATCCTTTTTTCAGTTTTTGGAAAATTAATGACCATAGGTTTTTATTATATCTATTTTTTATTTTTATTCAATAATTCCTTTTCCTCTTGCTAAATCATCAGATTTTAAATCTGTATCAATAGGTTTTGCTTCAATATAAATTTTTACTCCGGTAAAAGAATCTTGAGCTTCAAAATTCGTCTTCTCTAGGAGAGTCAAAATTTTACCTTTATCTTCTTCGGTTGGAGTTAAACCAATTCTAAAACTTGCTTCTAAAAAAGAATACGGTCCGCCGGAATATGGTAAAATTGAATTGATTTGCCAAACAATTTTTTTAGAAAAATTATCAAAAGATAAATTACCAATTGATGTTTTTTCTTCGCCAAGCCAGGTAGTTTTTTCAGTCAATTTTGTCTCAATTCTTATATCTTTTATTTCATTAGTTGTATTAACTGGTCTGAGAAAAACAATGTAAGAAGTTGTCTCACCAACTCTTGGTGGAAGTGGTCCAAAACCAATTTTTAAACCTTGATCATCAAAGTATCTTGCTTCAATTTCTAATTTAACTTTAGTATTAATTTTTAATTTTATTTTATTCGATTCGCTTTTAAAAATAATTTTTTGGATTCTGAAGATAGAAGCTTCAGAAATTAATGAAAATTCAGAAAATGGATTAATCGGTCTAATTTTAAAAATTTCTTCATAAGGTTTGATTTTTAAAGAAAAATAAATTTCTCCCTCCTGACCTGGTTTAATAATTTCAAAATTTTTTATTTGTGATTTATCCCAAAAAAGATATGTATTTTTATCTATTGTCTCAATTTTCCATTGATTACTTTCAATTTTTTTATCTTCGCTTTGCCATATCCAGAAAGAATCAGAAATCTTTTCTAAAGATAAAAACTCTGGTTGAGTGATCAGAAGTTTAAGATTTAAATTTAAAATATCTTCTTTTGCTATATTTTTATAATTTAAAATAAAAGAAATCTCATCATTAAAATTTGCATTTTGTTCTTCTAAAAATGAATCATTAATTCTTAAACCCAAAACTAAACCTGGCTGAGTCAATTTCACTAAAAATTCTTTTTCTTTCTGAAGAAAAAAGTTTTTCTTTTCATCGATTAGACCTATTTCTAATTTAAATTTTTTATCTTCAAATGAGGAAGATGAAAATAAACCTTTGAAATTAATATCTTTTTCTTTAAAGCCATCTAAATCAAAAAACCAGATTTTTTTTCCATCTTCATTTTCCGCCTCTGATTCAAAAAAAGAAAATTCAAAATCTGAAGGAAAAGAAAGAACAATTTTTGTTTTAATTTGATTATCTAAGCTATTTTTTATTCTTATTTTAAACTCTCCTTCTTCACCATTTAATAATTCTTCTGGAGAATAAATTTCTAAATCAAGAGGATAGCTTTTTAAAACAATTTCTTTTGATTTTTCTTTTTTAAACCAAGCAGAAAAATTTTCTAATTGAAAATGGAGAGTTACAACAAAATTTCTTTTTTCCTCCGGCATACCGAAAATTTTCCCTTTTATTATCACTTCTTTTTTTTCCTCTTTTTTTATTTTAAAAAGGTTAATCAGGCAACTTTTCGAAAAGAGTTGAGAAACAGAAGGTGAAGAAGAAATAAAATAGAAATTTTCTGGAAAATTAATAGAAAGTTCAAGATTTGTTAAATCAGAATTTTCTTGGTTAAAGATAGTAATTTTTGTAATAAATTCTTGACCAATCGAGATTTCATCTGGTCCTTCTATTTTCAAACTAACACTTTTTTCCTTCTTAAAAATTTGTTTTTGGAAAATAAAAAAATAACCAACCAATCCTATAATAATCAAAAAAATCAACCAAAAAAAGATACTCCTTTTTGAAGGAATTTTCTCTTGCCAATCTTTTTTAAAATAATTAATTCTTTCCAAACCATTAAGATTCATATCCTAACCTTTAGCTACTTCTTGATAAAGTTTTAAAGTTTCTTCAGCTGTTCTTTTCCAAGAAAATTCTTTCGCCCTTGAAAAACCATTTTTGATTAATTCCTTTCTTTTTTCTTCGTTAGTCAATAACTCAATTATTGCTTGGCTAATTTCTTTTTCTTTATAAGGATTAACAAAAATTGCATTTCCTTCTCCCGCTATTTCTGGTAAAGAAGAAAGATTACTCGTAATTACAGGAACTTTTTTTGCCATAGCTTCAATAACTGGCAAGCCAAATCCTTCATAAAGTGATGGAAAAATAAAAATTTTTGCTCCTTGGAATAAACAATTTACCTCTTCTGGTTCAAGATAACCTGTTAAAATGATATCTTTATTATAAGGAGAATTCTTAATCTTTTTTTTAATTTTTTTAAAAACTGAACCTGGCTTACCACCTAAAACAAGTTGAAGATTTTTTATCTGAGAATTTTTTTTAACATTTTCAAAAGCTGAGATAATTCGACAAATATTTTTCCTTGCTATTAGAGGTGAGAGGAAAAAAAGATAATCTTTTTTGATTTTATATTTTTTCTTGACTTTTTCAATTTCATCTTCTGGCATTGATTTAAAAAATCTTTCATCTAATCCATGATAGATAACTTTTATTTTCTCTGATGGAATTCCAAAAATTTGTTCAAGATCTTTCTTAGTTGAATAAGAAACAGCAATAATTTTATCCAATGACGGCAAGATAAAAGAAAGTTCTGTTTTTTCTATTTCTAATTCTTTTTTAGAATATAAGTTCGGCAATCTTAAGATTGAAAGATCGTGAATAGTTGCTATTGTCTTGATTGGCAATTTCTTGGGTGGAGAAGGAATGAAAGGAAGATGAAAAAGATCGATTTTTTCTTTTTGAACAATAGCATCAAACAAATGGTGAGAGAAAGAAGTTGGAATAAATTTACTATACAAAAAGAATGGATAAAAAATTATTTTTACATTTTTTTGAGCAAATTTTTTTATTTTTTTCTTCTTAATTCGATGATCGAAAAATAAAATATAATAATTTTCTTTATCAATCTTTAAAAGATGCCTAACCAATTGATAAACATAATGGCCAACTCCACCAAATTCGCCTTTTTCAGGATTTAAAATTGTTCGGCAATCAATCCCTATTTTCATAAGTTAAAATATTTTAACATATTTTAAATCAAGAGTAAAAGTAGTATAATTGTTAATAAGATTTTATGAAAATTATTACTGTTAATAAAAAAGCATATCATAATTATGAAATTTTGGAAACCTATCAAGCAGGAATTGTCCTTTCTGGTCCTGAGGTTAAATCAGTAAAAAGTGGAAGAATTGACTTAACTGGAGGTTATGTTACTCTTGACAAAGAAGGGAATCCATGGTTAATTAATGTCAAAATTGCTCCTTATCCACCAGCAAGAATGGTTCAACAAAATTATGATCCAACTCAATCGAGAAAGCTTCTTTTAAAGAAAAAAGAAATCTCAACCCTAATTGGTAAAGGAAAGATGAAAGGCTTGACAATTATTCCTTTGAAGGTGTATAATTTACATGGATTCATCAAAGTTGAGATAGGAGTTGTAAAGGGAAAGAAAAAAATTGATAAAAGAGAAGAAATAAAAAAAAGAGAGATAGAAAGAAAAATAAGAGAAGAAATTCGTCAAAAATAAATCTAAGGGGGGTGAAATAAAATCGAAAGGAGAAGAATGTCAGAACTGCTTTCCGGTCGAGAATGCCGAAACATTCTCTAAAAAATAAATGCCAATCAGTATGCCTATGCGGTTGCTTAAAAAAGGCAACCGGCTTTGACTTAAGATTTCTGCTATTAAGTCAAAGTATAAAAACTAGTCCTTCCAAAAACGGAAGGGCAAGCAGAATCTGACATTTTGATTGTCTGAGTCAAAATGTCGAGAAAAAAAGATCAGACTAAGATTTAAGAGATTTTGTCCAATTTTTACTCTTAAATCGAAAATTTAAATTGGACTATGAAAGTAGATGTTCTGACTGACTTCTTCCTTGACGTGGGTGAAAAGCCCACCACCTCCACCAAATTATAATGAAGTACTATCGAATTAACAATCGGATCACTGCTCGCCAAGTTCGTCTAATTGACGAGAACGGTAAACATTTAGGTATTTTTAATATTGAAGAAGCACTCCGATTAGCTAACGAGAAAAATCTTGATTTAGTAGAAATTTCTCCTAAAGAAGAGCCTCCGGTAGTAAAAATTATGGATTTCGGTAAGTTCCTTTATGAGATGAAGAAAAAAGAAAAAGGATTAAAAAAGAAAGGAAAAGAAATGAAGACTGTTCGTCTTTCATTAAGAGTTGGAAAAGGTGATTTAGAAGTTAAGAAAAATCAAATTCTAAAATTTTTAGAAAATGGACATAGAATAAAAATTGAAATGATCTTAAAAGGAAGAGAAAAAATTCATTCTGATTTAGCAAAAAAAATTATTGATGAATTTATTAAAAGTTTACCCAATATCAAAATTGAGCAACAACTTTTGATTCAAGATGGTCGATTAACAACAATTATTTCTCGATAAATTGTTTATGAAGACATATAAAGCAATTGCTAAAAGATTAAAAATTACTAAAAGAGGTAAGATTATTCATAAAAAAACTGGTCTTGACCATTTTCGAACAAAAAAAAGTGGAAAATATATTTTAGCAAAAAGAAGAGAAAGAAAAATTTCACCTGTTTTTAAGAAAACGATTTTAAAAACATTAAAAAGGATTTAAAATAATTTTAAAATGCCTAGAGTCAAAAGAGGAAAAATTCATATTAAGAAAAGAAGAAAACTTTTAAAAAGAGTTAAGGGTTATCGTTGGGGAAGGAAAAAATTAATTAAATTAGCAAAAGTTGCTGCTTTAAAAGCAGGAGTTTATTCTTATCGAGATAGAAGAAGAAAAAAAAGAGAAATGCGTCGTTTATGGCAAATTAAAATTAATGCTGCCTGTCGGCAGATGGGATTAACTTACTCTAGATTTATTCATTTATTAAAAAAAGCAAAAATAGAATTAGATCGAAAAATTTTAGCTAAATTAGCTGAATCTTATCCTGAAATATTTAAAAAAATTGTTGAAAAAGTAAAGGGGGCGTAGATCAATTGGTTAGATCGCATCCCTGTCACGGATGAGGTTGCGGGTTCGAGTCCCGTCGTCCCCGTTTTTTTTAATCATCGAAAATTTTATCAAAATAGCAAAAAGAAAAGCAAATAAACTACTAATTTGACCTAATCGTAAGCCAAAAATTATCGGCTGAGGGTCTATTCTTAAAAATTCAATAAAAAACCGAAAGGTTGAATAAAGAATAACAAAGAGAAAAAAAATTGAACCGGGCTGACCTTTTTTTATTCTTAAAATTAAAAATAAAAAAACGAAGAGACAAAAAATTGATTCATAAAAAAATAAAGGATGGAAAAATTCAAAATTTTCAAAACCTGGTAAACGATTTTCTAAAGAAATAGGAATCCGAAAAAAAGAATTGGTTGGCAAACCATAAATTTCCTGATTAAAATAATTTCCCCATCGAGCAATTCCTAAACCTAAAGCAAGTGAAGGAGAAAATAGATCGAGTAAAGAGAAGAAGTTTAATTTATTTTTTTTACTGTAAAAATATAAAACAAAAAAACAAAAAATCATTGCTCCATAAATCCCTAAACCACCTTGCCAAAAAAATAAGATCTCTAATGGATTCTGCCAGTAATATTTAAATTCTGAAAAAACATGATAAAAACGAGCACCAATCAATCCGAAGATAAAGAGCCAGAAAGCTAAATCAAAAATCTTTTCTTTTTTTATCCTAAATTTTTTTGCTAATTTTAAAGAAATAAGAAATCCTGACCAAAAAGCAATGAAAATCAAAAATCCATACCAGTAGATATTAAAATTCCCAATTTTTATCAAAACAGGATTAGGTAGAAAATGATGGAATGGCATATTAAATTATTTTGTCAAAAAAGAGGCTAATAAGACTACCAATAACCAAGAATGGACCAAAAGGAATTTTCGAATTCAATTTTTTTTGACCACTAATTAATAAAATTAAAGCAACGAAACCACCGATTAGATAAGAGATAAATAAGACAATTAAGATTTTTGGCCAGCCAAAATTAATACCTAATAAAAGTCCTAAACGTAAATCACCTTCACCAATTCCTTTTTTTTGAGTCAAGATATACTGAATTAGAAAAAATCCTAAACCGGTTATTCCTCCAAGAAAAATTAAAGAAAATGGAATTTTTCCTAAAAGGTTAAGAAAAAAAATAACTATTATAGAAGGAATAACAATAATATCTTCAATAAGCATATATTTTAAGTCGTAGATGAAAACAAAAATAAGAACACTAATAAAAAACCAATTTCTTAAAAGAAAAATTATAAATCTTAAATTATAAACTGGAAATTCATAAGAAAGTTGAATAAAGGCAAATAAAAAAAGAAGGCCGGTTATCAATTCTACTAATGGATACTGAAGAGAAATTTTTGCCCGACAATAGCGACATCGACCGCCTAAAAATAAAAAAGAAAAAATTGGAATTAAATCTAATAAAGAAAGTGGATGAAGGCAATTTGGACAGTAAGAGCGACCGAGAATACTTTTTCTTTTTGGTAACCGATAGAGTAAACAATTTAGAAAACTCCCAACAGCTAAACCAATAATAAAAGAAAATATCATATTAAGGTAATTATATCATAAAAAATATTTATTAAAAAACAAAACCTTCTCCTTCAACGAGAAGGTTTTGTTAAATTTTTGTTTAAGATAATTTAAATTAAATCAAAGAGTCTTTTATGGACAATCAGCATCGCTAGTAGCATTTCTCATTCCGTTTTGAGTAGCACAAACACTACCTGCATTTAAACCACCACTTGCTCCTTCTAAAGCAAACCAGATTCGATAACCAAGACCATCATTTGTTTGAGTATAGGCATACCAACAAGGAGCAGAGCTACCGCCAGCACAATCTGCTGTCGCTGGACCTGGATCTTTTGGGACCAAACCCATATAAGTTTGAGGAGTACCACCAGTACAAGGTGAAGATTGGAAACCAGTTGTTGTTTCGCCGTGGCAAAGAATAACACAAGCTGCACCATTACAGTCACTACCAGTTCCTAAAGTCAAACTATTTCCAGCTGGATAAGATCCTACATCATTAAAATAAAGTTCTAAAGAAGAAGTAATTTGTTTGACATCAGCAATTCTTTTAGCATCTCTAGCTTTAGCCCGAGCTCCAGAAAGTGCAGTGATACCAACCGCTGCTAAAATACCAATAATGGCGATAACAACAAGTAATTCAACCAATGTAAAACCTTTCTTTCTCATAGGTTTTTAATTTTTAATAATTTTATTTACAGACTGCTTTTTTTGATTCGACCTTTTTTGTTTTGGCCTTTTTTGTTTTGGCCTTTTTTACTTTAACTTTTTTTGTTTTCTTCGCCATAGGATTTTAATTTTATATGATAATTTAATTATATAACAAAATTTTAAAAAAGTTATCCACAACTTCTTATTTTTTTAAAAAAATATTTTGACTTTTGATTTTTGACTTATTATAATTTACTCTTATGCGCGATATAAGAATAAATTTAATAGAAGATTTAGAAAAAGAACTTATTTTAAAGAAACCTTCTTTTTTAAAAAGAAAGGCAAAATTACTATTTAAGATATTAGGAATCTTTATCATCATTTGTTTCTTATTATTTTCAAAAGGATTTATTACTGAGGAGAGTTTAATCAAAGAAATGCCAAAGCTTTCTTTTTGGAAAGGTGTAGCGCGAATGATTATTTTCCGAGAAAATTTACTCAAAGGAGAGATTTCTGACAGAATAAATATTTTACTTTTAGGTATGGCTGGTGCTGAGCATGAAGGTGCTTATTTAACTGATACAGTCATTCTTTTTTCTTTTAAACCTTCTCAAAATAAAATTGCTCTCCTCTCTTTACCAAGAGATCTTTTAGTTCCAATTCCTGGTTATGGATTACAGAAAATTAATACTGCTTATGCATTAGGCATGAGTAAAGAAAAAGATGGAGGAAAATTATCAAGTTTGGTTGTCAGTGAAATTTTAGATTTACCCGTTCACTATTTTGTTGCCATTGATTTTAATGGTTTTGAAAAAATTGTTGATGCTTTAGGTGGAATAGAAATTTATGTTGAGAGAAGTTTTATCGACACTCTTTATCCAGGACCAAATTTTTCTTATCGAACAATTTCTTTTGAAAAAGGTTGGCAAATAATGAATGGCAAACGTGCTTTAGAATTTGTTCGTTCTCGCCATGGAACAAATAATGAGAACTCAGATTTTGCTCGAATGAGAAGACAGCAGAAGGTTATTTTAGCTATTAAAGAAAAAATAGAAAAAATTAAAATTTTAGAAGAACCAGAAAAGGTTTGGCAACTTTTTAATATTTTCTCTAAATATTTCAAAACAAATTTAGAATTTGATGAGATAGTAAGGTTAGGAAAATTAATTAGTAAAGTTGAAGAAAAAGCAATTTTAACCAAATCTTTAGAGGTTAATGAAAATTCGCCTCTTAAAGCAGAAACTTATAATGGAATGTTTGTTTTAGTACCTAAAACAGGAAATTTTGATGAAATTTCTAAAATAGCAAAAGATATTTTTAATTTATGATATTTATTGTTGGTTTAGGAAATCCAATTCCAAAATATTTAGGAACCCGACATAATGTTGGCCAGGCAATAGTTTCTTATTTTCAAAAAATAAATAATTTTCCGAAATTCCAATTGAAGAAAAAATTGGAAAGTTTAATTTCTGAAGGAAAAATTGATAATAAAAAAATAATTTTAGTTTTACCACAAAATTTTATGAATAACTCTGGCCTAGTAATTCAAAAGCTAGTTAGAAATTGGAAATTAGAAATTAAAAATTTGATTGTCGTTCATGATGATTTAGATCTACCTTTAGGAAAAATTAGAATAAAAAAAGATGGCTCTTCTGGTGGCCATAAAGGAGTCCAATCGATTATTGATTGTTTAAAAACTCAAAACTTTATTCGAATTAAAATCGGGATAGCTAATGAAAAACGTGACTTAATTCCAGTAGAGAAATTTGTTTTGGAAAAATTTGATAAAGAAGAAAAGAAAAATATAAAGAAAGTAATGGAAATAGTCTGTGAGATTATCAGTAATTTTTGTAAAAAGGGCGAACTTAACAAAGTTCGCCCAGCCACTTTTAAATTAAATTAATTATTTTATCTCCAACAACTTCACCTTTTTTGTTTTTAACGGTTACTTCATACTTTTTCCCTCGTTTAAGATTACTAACAATAGCTATCTTTGATTCATAACAACCCACTTGCCGTCTGTCGACTAGGAAAGTTCCACCGTCTAAATTGGTAATTATTATTTCATAACTCTCTTGGTAAAGTGAGTGGTAATAAATTTGACCGAAAAGGAGATTGAAATCGACTACTACTTCATCAAATTTGACACGATAGAAATCGTTTATCAGAGTATCTTTAACTATCACTTTCAGAGTCTCCCAATTATTGATTATAATTTCGAATGCATCGCCTTTATTAATGGGAATTCTTTCAAAATGAGCATTATTTGGAGATAGAGAGAAACAGAAAATACGTTTTTCTCGTTGAAAAACTTTTATTTCTCCTCCACCACCGTAAGAACTAGCTGTCCAAAAGATTCCATTAGTAACATCAAAGTAAAATTGATTAAACCCATCTTTGGATTGAGAGTAACTAATACCTTCTCCAATCGGCAGAAAAGAAATAGTACAATTAACTAAAAAGCCTAAAAAAGTTAATAATAAAAATAATCTGATAAAATTCCTCATTATTCACCTCCTTAAGAATTTTGTCTCTAATTTTTATTTTTTTAATCTTGGTGGTTGAAGAAAGTTCCAGATATTATCAATAAGAGTTATTACCTTATCGATAAAAATTAAAAAAAATAACGTTAATAAATCTTCAAGAATATCTACTAATTCTAATAATAGATTCATTTTTCCCTCCTTTTTAATTTTTTACCATTTTTTTGTTAAATTTTAATTCCGTTTTAGTGTGTTAATAAATTATGTAGCTTCACTCTCCTGCCTGCCAGCGCAAGGCCTACGTTTGACAAGCAAACCCGACCTTGACTACGGCTACTTCCTGGTAAGGAGGGCTCCCAGTTTCGCCACTGACAGGCAGGAGAGTGAGACGAAGACTTTCCTTCGTCTTCATTTTTCACTTTGAAAATCTTAGCAAATTTTTGAAATTTTGTCAAGAGATAAACCATACCTTTATTTTTCTTAATTTTAAAATCAGATAAACTAAACATTATCAAAAGAGAAAGCTTATTAATTTATAAAATTTTGATATAAATTTTTGCCATTTTGAAAAATTTGACTTATTTGATAGATTTAATGCGGGTTTTAAACCCCTGTTTTGCGGTGACTGTCACCTTTAAAAATAAACCTCATCGGTAGTTCCGATGAGGTCTCCTTGTTTGATGTTGTTAATCAATATTCAGTTGATTTTTAGATAATTTTATAATTTTATTTTCTTGAACAACAACAGAATAAGTGGTGAAATCTAATTCTATTTTGATTATGTTTTCTTCCTCTTCCACTTTTTTTACAAAGATTTTGCCATCAAGGGATTCTTTAAGACATTGGCAATGAACTTCTCCATTTTTATTTTTCCAAACAAGATATATCCTCTCAAAAAAAGATTTATGTCCTTCTTTTTCTACATGACAGCCAATACATTTAACAATACACCAATTCCTTTTACCTTTTGGAAATATAGGAGAAAAAACATTAAAAATCTGGGTATCTTCTGAATTTTCCTTTCCTATCATATTTATTATTTCTGAATATGTAAGCTCCTGCATGATTACCTCCTTTTAAACTATTAATTTTATTAGCAAATATTTTAAAATTTGTCAAGAGGATTAAAAAAAGAAATTCTCTTGTTGTGATTGACTTTATTTTTTAATTTATCCATAATAAATAATTATGACAAAAAATGGCGATTTAATGTATTGGAATGGTCTAGCTCTTTTTCCGAAGTTTACTGCCAGAAGATTGAAAAAGATTGTTGATTTTTTTTCATCAATAAAAAATGCTTTTGAAGCATCAATTTCTGAATTTATTAAAATTGGAATTGAAGAAGAAATCGCTGAGGAATTTATTGATTGGCGAAAAAATATTGATTTAGAAAAAGAGTGGCAAAAATTAGAAAAAGAGAAAATCAAAATTATTACCATTAAAGATGAAAATTATCCAAAACTTTTAAAAGAAATATACGATCCACCAATTATTCTTTATGTTAAAGGAGAATTAAAAAAAGAAGAGAATTATCCATTAGCTGTAGTTGGTACCAGAAGGATGAGTTTTTATGGAAGAGAAGTAACTGAAGAAATTGTTAAAGATCTTGTTCGAATGGGTTTTACTATTGTTTCTGGTTTAGCTTTAGGAATTGATGGATTGGCTCAAAAAATTACTCTAAAAGAAAAAGGAAGAACAATTGCTGTTTTAGGTGGTGGAGTAGATGAAAAAAGTATTTATCCTTCGATTCACAAAGACTTAGCAAGAAGAATTGTTGAAAGCGGTGGAGCAGTTATTTCTGAATATCCGGTTGGCACTTCACCAACTCGTTATACTTTCCCTTTACGAAATCGGATCATTTCTGGTCTTTCTCTCGGTACCTTAGTTATTGAAGCACCGATGGAAAGTGGAGCTTTAATTACTGCTCGTCAAGCACTTGATCAAAATCGGGAAGTCTTTGCTGTTCCAGGAAGTATCTATTCAAAGAATTCTGATGGCTGTAATTGGTTAATCAAATTAGGTGCCAAACCAGTAACAAAAGCTGAAGACATTTTAGAAGCCTTAAATTTAGAATTAATTTTTAAAAAAGAAAAAAAGATTGTTGCTGAAACAAAAGAAGAGGAGATTTTGTTAAAATATCTCTCAAAGGAACCAATCAATATCGATGAATTAATTCGGCAAAGCGGACTAACACCAGCTCAAGTTTTAGCAACCCTTTCAATGATGGAAATAAAGGAAAAAGTAAAAAATTTAGGACAAGGAAATTATATTATAAACTAAAAATTATGAAATTAATTATCGTTGAGTCGCCAACAAAAGCACAAACTATTTCACAATTTTTGGGAAAAGATTTTAAAGTTAGATCGAGTAATGGCCATATTCGCGATTTACCTAAAAGTACACTTGGAGTTGATATTGAAAAAAACTTTGAACCAAAATACATTATTCCAAGAGAAAAAAGAAAAATTGTCAATCAATTAAAAAAAGAAGCTGAAAAAGTTAAAGAAATATACTTTGCTACAGATGAAGATAGGGAAGGTGAAGCAATTGCTTGGCATCTTGCTCAAATTTTGAGTGGAATTGAGAATTTAAAAAATAAAAACAGGATTGTTTTCCATGAAATTACAGAGGAGGCAGTCAAAGAGGCGTTAAAAAATCCGAGAGAAATTGATTTAAATTTAGTTGATGCTCAGCAAGCACGCCGGATTCTTGATCGTTTGGTTGGCTATGAACTCTCACCTCTTTTATGGAGGAAAATTGCCAATCGTCTTTCTGCTGGTCGGGTTCAATCTGTTGCTTTACGATTAATTGTTGAAAGGGAAGAAGAAAGAGAAAAATTTTTACCACAAGAATATTGGACCATCCGGGCAAAATTTTTAAAAAATAATAATGAATTTGAAGCAGAATTATATAAAATTGGTCAGAAAAAATTAGATAAATTTGCCATAAAAAATAAAAAACAGGCAGAAGAAATTTTAAAAAATTTAGAAGGGGCTTTCTATTTTATTAAAGAGATTAAGGAAAAAGAAATTTCTAAACCTCCTCTGCCACCTTTTACTACTTCAACTCTTCAACAAGCAGCCAACCGAAGATTTGGTTATTCAACAAAGAAAACAATGGTTGTTGCCCAGCAACTTTATGAAGGTATAAAATTGGGAAAGGAGGGTCAGATCGGTTTGATCACTTATATGCGAACAGATTCTTTAAATTTAGCAGAAAAATTTTTAGTAGAAACAAGAAAATATCTACAAGAAAATTTTCCTTCTGATTATCTACCAAAAACAATCCGTCGTTTCAAAACAAAATCAAAACTAGCCCAGGAAGCACATGAAGCTATTCGACCAACAAGTATTTATCGTCATCCAGAGAAAATTAAAAAATATTTAACTAAAGAACAATTTAGAATTTATGACCTAATTTGGCGAAGAACATTAGCATGTCAAATGAGAGAAGCAAAAATTAAAACAGTAATAATTGACATTGTTGCTAGAAAAGAATCACAAGATGATCATTATTTTAAAATTAATGGAACCCAAATAAAATTTGATGGATGGTTAAAAATTTATCCAACAAAAATTGACGAAAGAATTTTGCCTGAACTTGAAAAGAAAGAGAGGTTAGATTTATTAAAAATTGAACCACTTCAACATTTTACTCATCCACCGGCCAGATATTCTGAAGCAGAACTTGTTAAAGTTTTAGAAAAATATGGTATTGGTCGACCATCAACTTATGCACCAATTATTTCCACTCTCTTTGAAAGGAATTATGTTTTTAAGGAAAATGGTCGACTAATTCCAACAGAAATTGGTAAGAAAGTTAATGATTTATTGATCAAGCACTTTCCAAAAATTGTTGATTATAAATTTACAGCAGAAATGGAAAAAGAATTAGATGAAATTGCAAGAGGAAAACGGAAATGGCAAAAAATGATAGGAGATTTTTATTGGCCGTTTAAAAAAGAAATTGAAGAAAAAGAAAGAGAGATTAAAAAAGAGAAAATTGAAGAAAAAACAGATGAGATATGCGAAAAATGTGGTAAACCAATGGTGATTAAGTTTTCTCGCTTTGGTAAATTTCTCGCCTGCTCTGGTTTTCCAATTTGTAAAAATACAAAACCTTATATTGATGAGACAGAAACAAATGAAGAAATTTTTGGTTTATGTCCAAAATGTGAAAAAGGTCAGATAATAAGAAAAAAAACAAAAAAGGGCAGATCTTTTTATGCCTGCTCGAGATGGCCTGATTGCAATTATGCTACCTGGAAAAAGCCAAAATTATGAGATAAGTTTTTTAATAAGATTTTCTAAATCATCTTCGGAATAAAATTCAATAATGATTTTGCCTTTTTGACCGCGTTTTTTAATCACCACCTTCGTTCCAAGAACTTCCTGAAGTTTTTCTTCTTTAAGACGAACTGCTGGATCTTTTAAAGTAGTTTTTTTTCTTTTTGAAAGAACTAATTGAGCAGTTTCACGAACAGTCATACCAGTGCCTAAAATTCGACGTAACATTGCCTCTTGTTTTTCTGACGAATCTAAAGAAAGTAAAATTTTAGCATGACCCTCACTAATTCTTTCTTCTTCAATTGCTTTCTGAACAGCTACTGGCAAGGTTAAAAGTCGCAAAGTATTAGCTACTGTTGCCCTGGCTTTGCCAATTTTTTTTGCTATATCCTCTTGAGTAAAATTGAATTCATCAATTAATCTTTGATAAGCTTTCGCTCTTTCAATTGGATTCAAATCTTTTCTTTGGATATTTTCAATTAAAGAAAGTTCTAATTTTTTTGACTCTTCAACTGAACGAATAATTACTGGAACAGTTTTTAAATTCAAGATTTTCGCTGCCCTTAATCGCCTTTCGCCAGCAATCAATTCATATAAATTCTCAGAAACTTTGCTAACAATCAATGGTTGAAGTATGCCATGTTGTCTAATCGAATTAACTAAATCTTCCATTCCCTTCTCATCAAAAACATTTCTTGGTTGATAAGGATTAGAACGAATATTCTCAACAGGAATTTCTAAAATTTTTTCACCTTTAAAGCTCTCATTTAAGAATGATTTTTTTGGAATTAATGAATCAAGACCGCGACCTAATGGCATAAATTTTAGAATTTAGAATTATGAAAATGTAAAAATTCAACAGCTAATCTTCGATAGGCAATAGCACCACGAGATTTTGGTGCATATTCAAAAATTGTTTTGCCAAAAGAAGGTGCTTCTGCTAATTTAACCGATCTAGGAATAACTGTTCTAAAAATTTTGGCCGGAAAATTTTTATAAAGTTCTATTAAAACCTCGCGAGAAAGTCGTGCCCTTTCGTCATACATTGTAATAATTGCTCCTAAAATTTCAAGTTTTGGATTTAAATTTTCTTTTACTAAGCTAATTGTTTCAAGAAGTTGACCCAGCCCTTCTAAAGCATAATATTCAGCTTGAACTGGAATAAGAACAAATTGTGAAGCAACTAAACTATTGATAGTTAAAAGACCTAATGACGGTGGAGTATCGATAAAAACAAAATCATATTCATAAGGTAGATGTTCTAAAATTTTTGCCAATTTAAATTCACGATCTTCTTCATTAACAAGCTCAATATTGGCACCAGCTAAAGATTCATTAGCAGGAATTAAATAAAAATTTTCTCTTACTTTAATTAAAGATTCGAAAAATGAAGCTTGACCAGCTAAAAGTTCATAAATTGTTTTTTTAAAATTATTAATCCCTAAACCGGAAGTAGCATTTGCCTGTGAATCGAGATCAATAAGTAAAATTTTTTTGCCAAAACTTGCTAAAAAATAACTTAAGTTTAAAATTGTTGTTGTTTTCCCTGTACCTCCCTTTTGATTGACAACTGAAATAATTTTCATATTAAAATAGTCTAGCAATTAAACATAATTTGACAAGAAAAGATTTTTGAATAAAATAAAAAAATGAGCCGCGGTGGCGGAATGGTATACGCGTGCGACTCAAAATCGCATGAGCTTTAAGCTCGTGTGGGTTCAACTCCCACCCGCGGCATAAAAATGAGTCTTGAAAATAAAAAAATTTTAGTCTTTACTGGTGGTGGTTTATCGCCTGCTTTCAATCCGATCTTATATGGAGTAATTAAAGAAGCAAAGAGAAAAAAGGCAAAAATTTATGGCGGGTTTTATGGTTGGCAATGCCTTTTTTCAGAAGGGAAGATTATTCCTTTAAAGAATTTTGATGAAGAAAAGATAAAAGATAAAGGTGGAACCTTCTTAAGATCATCAAGAACAAATCCGTATATTAAACTTAAAGAGTTAAAAAGAAATCTAAAGAAGAAAGCAATTGACTATTTAGTAGTAATTGGTGGTAATGATACTTTAAATGCTGCTTACAAACTTTTTAAAGAAGAAAAAATTTTTTTAGTTGGTGTACCAAAGACAATTGATAATGATTTATCTGAAACATACTGGACCCCCGGCTTTCCAACTGCTGCTTATAGGTTAATCAATTTTGTTAAAGAATTAAGAGAGCCTGCTTATACTCTTTCAAGGATTTTTATTGTTGAAACAATGGGTCAAAATGCAGGCTGGTTAGCTAGTTCAAGTTTTCTTGGTGGTGCTGATGTTATTATTCCTCCAGAAAGATATATTGACCTAGATCGTGTCTTAAGAATTACCCTTCAAAAATATAAAAAAAATAAAAACTTTGCTATCATTGTTATTTCTCGAGAAGCACAACTTGGAGATAAAATAAAAGGTATTTTGGACGACCAAAAAGACGGCTATAAAGTAATCCGTCATGAATTGAAATGTTGGGATTTAAGAAATGAAATAAAAAGAAGATTAAAAATTGATGCAAAAATAATTATTCCAGGCAATTGGCTTGAATCTGGGAATCCAATTCCAATAGATAAAAAATTTGCTATTAAACTTGGTAAAAAAGCAATCGATCTTCTTTCAAAAGGAAAATTTGGCTGGACAAGTATTATCAAAAAAAAGAAAAATAAAATTGTAGTTGATAGTGCTCCTTTAGAGAAACTATTAAAAAATAAATTTTTAGATGAAACTTACTTTGATTTTAAAAAACTTATTCCAAAAAAGAAATTTATAAATTATATAAAAACAATTTTAAGATAGAAAATTGGAGGCTGTCTTAAGACAGCCTCCTCTGTTGGAAGGAATTAATTGCCAAGGAGTCTAAGTTTAATTAAAGTATCCACCATTTTGGAAGAATCATGTCGGAGAGGAATATAATATCGTTCTATCTTCTCGCCATAGGTAATAAATTCAGGTGGATCGAGCGGAAATATACCAGGTAGTAAATCTGTTAAGACAATAATACTGTAAGGAAGCCGATAAGGAGGTAAAGAATAAAATTTTATAGGATAAAAGCCATGCTTTTCATAAGAAGCAATAATTTCACGAGGAATTTCTCTGTTATTAACAATAATTAGCTCTGGTATTTTCGCATATTGTACAAGTAGATCCCAATAGAATTCAGCAGAATAATTTTTTTCAGAAGGAAGGGTAAAAAGGGGAAGAAACCAAACTAAGTATTTAGACTTAATGATTTCTTTTACACCTTTCACTAAAAGAATTGGAAGAATGGAGGTAACTAACGCACTTGGACTGATAATAATTATATCTGCTTTTTCAAGCGCTTCTTTTGCTTCTTTAAGAATACTTACAGGTGGCTGTAAATAGAATT
>CALHIP010000029.1 GCA_938030745.1 uncultured Patescibacteria group bacterium
AATTATATATGATACCACATTTCAAACACCGACCGGTGATAATATAATTAAATTCCAATATCTTACTGCTAATTATTATCAATCAAATACAGTTGGTATTGAAGATCAGACGAATACGATTGGAATATGTGCTTTATATAACGGTAGTTATCATCGAGCATCAGCACAAATTGAGGCAGAAAGAGCGATAAAAATTATTACTGGTCAACCATTGCCGAGAGTAAATATTTTTGAAATCGTCAAAAAAGAAGGAGAAATTAATAAATATGGAGAACTACGAAGATTACCAACAATTCTTAAAAATTCTTCTCTTCTATCAATAAAAAATAAAGCGGTAATAATTTATGATATCACTGGAAAAAGGATAAAAGAAATAAATAAAGATTTGAAAATTGATAAATTGCCTACCGGAATTTATTTAATGAAGATCGATAAAAAGGATTATAAAATAATTATTGTGAAATAAGAAGGCAAAAATGAGAAAATTTCTTTTTTTAATTCTTTTCTTTACTTTCATCTTCTCAAAAGAGATGTTGATAAAAATTCATAATGTTTCCAAAGAAGAAATTCCTCAACTTTTAAATCAAGGTTTTTATATTTATGAAGTTGGTAAAGATTATCTTATTGGTGCAATGGAAGAAGAGAAATTTACTTTGTTGAAAAAGAAGTATTTTTATGAAATTCTTATTGACGATATTCTGCGTTATCATGAGCAAATGGCACCGGGCGATAATTTTGGAAGATTCCATTCTTATCAAGAGATAGTTGATACTTTTAATATCATTGCCCAAAACAACCCTGATTTAGTAAAATTAGATACGATTGGCTATTCAATCCAAAATCGATTAATTTTGGCAATGAAGATTTCGCAAAATGCTGGTAGCGATGAGCACCGTCCAAGAATTGTATGGGATGCAACAACTCATGGTAATGAAAATATTGGTACCGAGGTTTGCCTTTATTTAGTAAGATATTTACTTTCTAATTATGGAGTTGATCCATTAATAACCCATTTGGTTAATACAAGAGAAATTTGGGTAATTCCGATTGTTAATCCTGATGGAATGGTTGCGAGAACAAGAGGAAATGCGAATGGTGTTGATTTAAATAGGGATTATGGTTTTGCTTGGTGGCAAAATAGTCCTGCTCCTTTTTCGCAACCAGAAATTAGGGCAATGAGAAATTTTTTTCAAAGGGCGCCTTTTGTTATTTTTATTACTTATCATTCCGGAACAAGGGCAGCAATGTGGCCTTGGTCTTATACGACTGCTGCCACTTATGATAGTATCTTTCATTCCTTTTTAACTCAAAGATATAGTTTTTATACCGGTTATCCAGCCTTTCAAATTGCTCGCGGTTTATATGAAGCAAGAGGAACATCTTCCGATTTCGGTTATGGTGCCGAAGGTGCTTTGGGTTTAGCGATTGAATTATGCTCTCCTCATGTGCCCGATACAAGCCAGATCGATACCATTTGTCGAGCAAATTTGAGTGCAAATATTGAAATATTAAAAAGGGCTGGATGGGGAATAAGGGGCAGAGTATATGATTCATTAACTAACGAACCAATAAAAGCAATTGTTGAATTACGACCTCCTTATTCACCAATTTATACTGATTCTTGCGGATATTTCTTCCGTTATTGTCATGAAGGTACCTATTCTTTGAGAGTTTATGCTAATGGTTATCAAGAGAAAATAATTGAGAATATTTATGTTCCTCAAGATACTTATATTTTTTTGGAAGTTCCATTAGTAAGGGATACTAATCAGCCAATTTTTGCTTATAAAAATGTTTTTGCCATAATTAATGACGAGCCAAATTATATTAATTATACTTTTCCATCGTTTGTTTTAGGTAAGAAAGATAATAAGAGATTGTCTTTGGGAGTTAAAGGCTGGGTAGTTTATGATATGCAATTTCCTATTCTTAATGGACCGGGTGCTGATTTTGTAGTAATTGAAGATACTATTGATCCAGAAGGATGTAGCGTTTATGTGAGTAATAATTGGAACGGACCTTGGTATTTTTGCGGAGTTGATACCGGAACTTCTTATTTTGATTTATCAAATGCAGGAGTTTCTTATTGTCGGTATATAAAAATTATTGACCAAGGGTATGGTGTAAATGGTCCAACAGGCGGTTATGATTTAGATGCTATTGAGGGAATAGTATCTAATTTACCAGCATTGGTAGTTCATCAAATTTTTATCAATGATTCTTTGGGAAATAATAATGGAAGAATTGATCCTGGTGAGACTTGTTTTTCTATTGTCAATTTGAAAAATATTGGTAGAAGCACTGCTAATAACGTTATTGGCATATTAAAGACTGATGATGCATATATTAATATTTTAGATTCTATTGGAACTTTTGGTGATATTTTGCCAGATTCTTTAAGGAATAACGAAAGTGACCAATTTATTATCTATGCTTCTTCACAAACTCCCAGAGGTCATATTGTTAATTTTCGACTCTATCTTTTTGGTTCAAATTATACAGATTCTTTAAGATTTAATTTAGGGATCGGAGAATTGACAATAACTGATCCAATACCTGATAATCGCGAGCCTGAGCCATTATATTATGCCTATGACGATATTGATACCTTTTATCAGCAGTGTGAACCTTTTGAATGGATTGAGATAAGAAATATTGGTGTGAGATTGCCGATAACTGGTGAT
>CALHIP010000030.1 GCA_938030745.1 uncultured Patescibacteria group bacterium
TTTTGTGATATAATTGATATTACTGAGCAAGTCAAGGAGATTATAAGAAAATCTAAAATTAAAGATGGTTTAATCAATGTTTTTGTTAAAGGTTCAACTGCTGGAATAACAACAATTGAAGCTGAGCCAAATCTAATAAAAGACTTTCAGGAATTGATTGAAAAATTAGTGACTCAAAATAAGTCATATTATCATGATTCTACCTGGGGTGAGGCAAATGCTTTTTCTCATTTAAGAGCATCACTTATTGGAGCAAGCTTATCTGTTCCTATTTCAGATGGCGAACTCGATTTAGGAACATGGCAACAAATAGTTTTTTGTGATTTTGATAATCGCAGTCGAAAAAGAGAAATTATAGTGAAAGTAATAGGAGAATAAAATAATGAATTTAGATATTTATCTTTTTAATCTTATTTATAATCTTTCAAGAAGATCCATTTGTTTTGATTCTTTAGGAATTTTTATCGCTCAATCCTTAATCTTTTTTATTCCGATTTTGATTTTCCTTGTTTGGTTATTGAAAAAAGATAAGAAGATATTAAAAGGATTACTTTTTGGTTTTTTCTCAGCAATTTTAGTTTATTTATTTGACTTTTTGATAGAAAAAATTTATTTTCGATCAAGACCATTTGTTTCTTTAAATTTTATTCCTTTAATTGAGGTTTTACCATCTAGTCCTTCTTTTCCTTCAACCCATACTGCTCTTGCTTTTGCTCTTGCTTTTAGTTTATATTTTATTAATCGCCGTTTAGGAATCATTTTCCTTGTTCTCGCTCTTCTGATTGGTATCTCACGGATCTTTGTTGGTGTCCACTGGCCTTCTGATGTTTTATCTGGAATAATATTGGGATTCATCTTTTCCTCTTTAATAAATAAAGTTTTAGTCAATAAATTTTTGAATTTATGAGTAATTTAATTGAACAACTGATTCAACAAGGATATTTAAAGACTCCGGAAATTATTAATGCATTTTACAAAATTAAAAGAAAGGATTTTTTATTACCAGAATTTCAAGAAGAAGCAGAAGCAAATTATCCTTTACCAATTGGTTTTGGCCAGACAATTTCCCAGCCATTAACTGTTGCTTTCATGTTTGAACTTTTACAGCCAAAAAAGGGAGATAAAGTTTTAGATATTGGTTCTGGTTCTGGTTGGACAAGTGCTCTTTTTGCTGAGATAGTAACTGACCAAGGGAAAGTCTTTGCTATTGATATTATTCCTGAATTAGTAGAATTTGGTAAAGAAAATGTTAGAAAATACAATTTTGTAGAGAAAGGAATTGTTGAATTTATTTGCGGTGATGGTTCTAAAGGTTTAGCTAAAGAAGCACCATTTGATAAAATTCATGTCGCAGCAGCAGCAGCAAAAATTCCCCAGGCTTTATTAGATCAATTAAAAATTGGAGGAAGATTAGTTATTCCTGTTGGCGTTGAAGTTCAAGATATGGTTTTAATTGAGAAAATAGGAGAAAAAAAATATAAAGAAAAAAAATATCCTGGTTTTCTTTTTGTTCCATTGATTACAAAGTAAAAATCAAAAAATTAATTTTATGAAAAAACTTATTACTTTTATTGGCTATCTTATTA
Organism: uncultured Patescibacteria group bacterium; assembly: GCA_938030745.1. Taxonomy (GTDB): domain Bacteria; phylum Patescibacteriota; class Patescibacteriia; order UBA2591; family CALHIP01; genus CALHIP01. Next base: position 1,587 of record CALHIP010000030.1, read on the forward strand.
TTGCTTTATTGATTCTCTTTTTATATTTGGATCATCAGGCAAACAAACCATTTTCTCAATCTAAAGAGATAAAAATTTTTGTTATTGAAAAAGGAGAGGGGTTAAAGAAGATAGGTGAAAAATTAGAAAATGAAGGTTTAATTAAAGATAAAAACATTTTTATTTTATATTCCTTTTTGAAAAATTTAAGAAAAAATTTCCTGCCAGGTGAGTATGAATTACAAAAGAATATGAGTTTAAAAAGAATTATTGAGATTTTAACTTCGCCAAGAAAAGAAAAGAAAATTACTTTGATTGAAGGTTTAAATGTAAATGAAATTGCTTCTTATTTAGAAAAAGAGAAAATAGTCAAAAAAGATGATTTTTTAGAAAAAATAAAAGATGTTGATTTCTTTAAAGAGAGGTATGAATTTTTAAAAGATGAAAAAATAAAAAGTCTTGAAGGTTTTCTTTTTCCTGATACCTATTATTTTTTTGAAAATTCAAAGAGTGAAGAAGTAATTTTAAAGATGTTAGATAACTTTGATAAAAAAATATCTCAACTAAAAAATGAAATTGATAAACAAAAAAAGACAATCTATGAAATAGTTATTTTGGCTAGCATTATTGAAAAAGAAGTTCGATTTAAAGAAGATAAGTATTTGGTTGCTGATATTTTCTACCGTCGATTAAAGGCAAATATCCCACTTCAGGCAGATTCAACAATTAATTATTTTACTGGCAAAAAACTTCGACAGGCAACAGCTGAAGATATAAAGATAGACAATCCTTACAATACCTATAAATATAAAGGTTTACCACCAGGACCAATTTCTAATCCAGGACTTGATTCAATTTTAGCTGCAATTTATCCTCAAAAAAATGAATGGTGGTATTTTTTAAATAGAGAAGATGGAACAACGATTTATAGTAAAACATTGAAAGAACATAATCTAAATAAAGCAAAATATTTAAAGAAAGAAATTTCTTTCAAAGATGTATATATAGCCAACGAAACTTTTGTCGGTTCTTTAATCCCAAACGATCCGTATTTTGAAACTGAACAGTGGTATTTAGAAAGAATCGAGGCAAAAAAAGCATGGGATATTACAACCGGCAGTGAAGATATTGTTGTTGCTTTACTTGATTCAGGGATCGATATTGACCATCCAGATTTAAAAGAAAACATTTGGGTTAACTTAAAAGAGATTCCGAATGATAAGATTGACAATGATAATAATGGTTATATTGATGATATAAATGGCTGGAATTTTGTTGAAAACAATCCTGATCCAAGACCAAAAACTAATAATTATACTTTAGGTGGAATCCATCACGGAACAGTTGTTGCTGGTTTGATAGCAGCAATAGGTAATAATAACCAGGGAATAATTGGTTTGGCTCCCAAAGTAAAGATTATGCCAATTAAAGTTTTAAATGACAAAGGAGAGGGAGATTTAGAATCAGTTATTCAAGGGATATATTATGCTATTAAAAATAAAGCAAATATTATTAACTTAAGTTTTGTTGGCCCAGTTAAAAGCGAACTTCTTTATCAGGCGATCAAAGAAGCTTGGCAGGCAAACATCTTAATTGTTGCTGCTGCTGGAAATAATTCAAAAAATGAGGGTGATGATCTAGATCTTTCTCCTCTTTATCCAATTTGTTTAGAAAAAGAAACAGACGAAAATATGATTTTAGGAGTGACTGCTACCGATCAAGCAGATAAAAAAGCAATATTTGCTAATTATGGAAAAAAATGCATTGATCTTTCTGCGCCAGGAACAAGAATATTTTCTACCCTCTTTTATTCTCCAATAAAATCAGAATTTAAAGATTATTATGGTGGTTATTGGTCTGGCACTTCTTTAGCTGCTCCTCTTGTTTCAGCTACTTCTGCCTTAATAAAATCGCTAAATCCATTACTTTCTAATAGAGAGATAAGAAATATAATTCTTGAAACAGTTGATCAGATTGATTATTTAAATGAAAAATTTGCAGGAAAATTAGGTAAGGGAAGACTAAATACTTACAAGGCAGTTTTAAAAGTCTATCAAAATCTGACTGCTATTCCTCAATATCGTTATCTTGTTGTTGCTCCTGGTTTTGGTTCTCCGCCATTGATAAGAATTTTAAAACCAAATGGTTTAAAAGTTACTGAATTTTATGCCTATCATCCAAATTTCAGAGGTGGTGTTTCTGTCAGCTCTTGTGATCTTGATGGTGATGGCTTACAAGAAATTATTACCGGACCAAGAGAAGGTGGTGGACCACAAATAAGAACTTTTGATGCCGATGGAAGAGTGAAAGGGCAATTTTTTGCTTATAGCGAAGAATTTCGGGGCGGAATAAATATTAGCTGTGGTGATCTTAATGGTGATAAAAAAGATGAAATAATTGTTGCTCCTTCCAAAGGAGATCTACCTTTAAGAGTTTTTAATCAATGGGGAGAAGTTATTTCTCAATTTTATCCTTATTATCCAGAATTTAAAGGTGGTATTTCTTTAGCTGTTGGCGATCTTGATGGTGATCAAATAAAAGAGATCATCACTGGTGTCGGATCAAACGGTAGACCTCAAGTAAAGATTTTTGATCTTAAAGGTCGAATCAAGGGACAATTCCTTGCCTACAATGAGAAATTCAAAGGAGGAATTAATGTTAGCGCTGGCGATCTTAACGGAGATGGTCTAGATGAAATTGTTGTTGGGATTGCTTCAGATGCCAGTCCTTATGTAAGAGTTTTTAATAATACTTTTAATCTAAAATCACAATTTTTGGCTTATGAAAGAAATTTCCGCAAAGGGGTTTTTTTAACTATCGAAGATTTAGATGGTGATAAAAATGGAGAAATTATAACTGTTCCATCAAAAGGTGGTGGTCCACAGGTAAGAATTTTCAATAGCTATGGTGAACCAAAAACACAATTCTTTGCTTATGAAAAAATATTTAATAAGGGATTAACTATTACTACGATTAAAAAATTTGAATGAAAACTTTTAAACAATTTATTAAATTTCTAATTGTTGGAACAAACAATACGGGAATTGACTTTTTGATTTTAAATTTATTAATGTTTTCTTTTGGTATTTACAAAGGACCACCTTTAATTTTTTTCAACATTATCTCTTTTTCTTTAGCAGTGATAAATAGTTATTTGATTAATAGATATTGGACATTTAAAAAAGAAGAAGATAAAAAAATTAGTAGAACTCAAATTCTTTGTATTTTAATTATTCTTTTTATTCTCCTTAATTTAAGATTTATTAAATCAAGTCTTCTCTTTATTATTTTAACTATTTCATTTTTAATTATTGTTTTTTTAATTAATTTTTATATCATCGAAAAATTTTTATTAAAAGAAAATTTTTCAAAAAGTTCAATCCAATTTTTAAAATTTGTCTTTTTAACAATTATTGGGATGACAATTAATACAGGTATTGTCTATTATTTTACCTCTTTTGTCTCTCCTCTATTTGGCCTAACAAAGGTTTTATGGGCAAATTTTTCTAAAGGGATAGCAACCTGCATTTCATTATTTTGGAATTTTGCTTGTTATAAATTTGTTGTTTTTAAAAAATAATAACTTGCTTTTTAAAATAAATTTAGTAAAATAATATTTATATTATGGCTCGTGGAAAAAAATATCAAAAAATCAAGGAAAAAATAGAAAAAAAAGAATATTCTTTAGAGGAGGCAATAGATTTTATTAAAGAAAATAGAATAGCAAAATTTGATGAATCAATTGAGATTCATATAAAATTAGGAATTGATCCAAAAAAGACTGAACAACAGGTTAAAGGAAATTTAATCTTACCTTATCCTGTGAAGAAGAAAAAAATCGCTTGTTTTGTTGAGCTAGAAAAAGAAAAAGAAGCAAAAGAAGCAGGCGCTGATTTAGTTGGCGGAAAAGAATTAATTGAAAAGATAAGAGAGACAAAAAAAACAGATTTTGAAATAGCAATTGCTACTCCAGAGATGATGAAAGAACTTGCCCCAATTGCTAAAATTTTAGGACCAAAAGGATTAATGCCATCGCCCCGATATGGAACAGTAACAACTAATATTTCTAAAACTATTCAAGAAATTAGAGAAGGAAAAACCTTTTTTCAAAGTGATGAAGGAGGTAATATCCATCAAGTTATTGGAAAAGTTTCTTGGCAAAAAGAAAAAATTATTGCTAATATAAAAGCATTTTTAGAAGCGATAAAAAAATCAAGACCGGCTGGAGTAAAAGGAAATTTCATTAAAAATATTACTCTTTGTTCAACAATGGGACCAGGGTTAAAGATAAAATAAAAATATGGAGGTTAATTACAATAAATTGGCAGAAAAAAATGAGAAAGATGAAATTGTTCTTTTTGGTGAAACAGACTATCGGAATATTAGAAAAAAATTTGGTATCAAAACTGATGATCGAAGAAGACATGTCTATCTAATTGGTAAAACTGGTACTGGAAAATCAACAACGCTTGAAAACATGATTTATCAAGATATCAAATATGGCCGAGGAGTAGGAGTAATTGATCCTCATGGTGATTTAGCAGAAAAAGTTCTTGATTTTATTCCAGGGCCAAGAATTAATGATACAATTTATTTCAATCCAGCTGACATTGAATATCCGATTGCTTTTAATATTTTAGAAAAAGTTGAGCCAAGTTATCGTCATTTAGTTGCTTCCGGATTAATTGGTATTTACAAAAAAATTTGGGCTGATTCTTGGGGGCCGAGATTAGAATATGTTTTAAGAAATGCGATTTTAGCTCTTTTAGAATATCCTGGTTCAACACTTTTAGGAATTATGAGAATTTTAGTTGATAAGGAATACCGAAAAAAAGTAGTTGCAAAAATTACTGATCCAGTCGTTAAATCATTTTGGGTTGATGAATATCCGAAATATCCTGAAGCATTCAAATCAGAAGCAATTGCACCAATTCAGAATAAAGTTGGTCAATTTTTATCTACTGCTTTAATTAGAAATATTGTTGGTCAGGTTAAATCTGCTTTTAATTTAAGAGAAGTTATGGATCAAGGAAAAATTTTAATTTTAAATCTTTCGAAAGGAAGAATTGGCGAAGATGCTTCTGCCTTATTAGGAGCAATGATGATTACAAAAATTCAATTAGCAGCAATGAGTCGGATTGATATTCCTGAATCCGAACGGAAAGATTTCTATCTTTATGTTGACGAATTTCAAAATTTTGCTACTGAATCATTTGTTAATATCTTATCCGAAGCAAGAAAATATCGACTTAATTTAATTTTAGCTCATCAATATATTGCTCAACTTGATGAAAAAGTTAGGTCAGCTATTTTTGGTAATGTTGGAACAATTATCTGTTTTAGAGTTGGTGCTGAAGATGCAGAAATTTTAGCAAAAGAATTTGCTCCAAGATTTACTGAAACAGATTTGGTCAACTTGGATAAGTATCATATCTATGTTAAATTAATGATTGATGGTGTTACTTCTGAACCATTTTCTGCAGTAACATTACCACCAATTTTTGAGTCTTATGGTAATAAAGAAAAAATTATCAGAGTAAGTAGAGAAAGATATTCTGAAGAAAGAAAAGTTGTTGAAGAAAAAATTGCTCGTTGGAGTGGAATGTCAAAAGAAGAAATCTCTAAAAGATTAACAAAACTAGCATCTCCTAAATATGAGGCTGAATGTAGCGTTTGTGGCGCTATCACTCTTGTTCCATTTATTCCCGATGGTGTCAGACCAGTTTATTGTCGAAAATGTTTAAAAGAAATAAGAAAAAAAGCTTCTCAAAATCAATAAATTATTATGAAATTTAAAAAAATTTTTTTGTTTTTTATCTCGACCATTTTAGGTCTTATTTTCGTTATTTATCTTCTTAAACGAGCAGATCTTAAAAAAATTTTAAAAATTCTTTCCCTTCTTTCTTGGTGGCAAATTCTTCTTATTTTTTTAATAAGTATTTTAAACCTTCTTCTAATTATAAAAAAATGGCAGATATTAACTAAGCCCTATAATTATAAAAATAAAATTAAAAATTTAGTTCCTGCTATTTTAGGCGAACAGGCAATCAGTTATTTAACACCGATTATGTATGTTGGCGGCGAAGGATTCAAAGCTTATTTAATTAAAAAAAATGAAAACAAATCATTTGTTGAGACATTTGGTTTAGTTATTGTTGATCGAATAGCTGAGGGAATAGCTCTTTTATTTTTTTTAATCATTGGTGGAATCATTTCTTTATTAAATGGTCTCTATTTCTTTGGTTCTTTTCTTCTTTTCTTCTCTTTCTTAATTATTATTTTAATTATTACTGTTTCTCATTTACCAAATTTTTTTTCTTGGCTGATTAGATTTTTTAAATTTCATCGATTTTTAAATGAGGAAATAGATCAACAAAAAAATCTTCAAGAGAAAATTGATCGAGAAATAAACATAATTAAAAATTTTCCAAAACAAGAAAAGAAATATTTTCTTTTAGATATCGTCATTTCATTTTTTTCTATCATTCTTTTATGTTCTCAAATTTATTTTTTAATGTTCTTCTGGGGTTACAAACTTAATTTATTTGAAATTTATTTAATCAGATCTTTTATTCTTTTAGCTGGTCTTGTACCAACACCAGGTTCAGTTGGTGGTTTTGAAGGAGCAGTTGTTTTTGTTTTTAATCTTTTAAATTTTAATCTTGAACATGCTTTTTCTTTCATTTTGGTTATTAGATTTATTCAATTAATTCTTGTTCTTCTTGGCCTTTTATTTCTTGTTCCTTATCTTGGAAGAATAATTGTTTTTTTGTTTTTTAAAAATAATGAAGATATGATAAAATATTAATATGAAAGAATTTAGTTCAAAAGAGATCAGAAATATTTTTTTAGATTTTTTTAAGGAAAAAGGGCATCAAATTGTTCCTTCATCTTCTTTAATTCCAGCTGATGCATCTGTTCTTTTTACTTCGGCTGGTATGCAACAATTTATTCCTTATCTTTCTGGCAAGGTAATTCCACCATATCAAAGAGCTGCTTCAGTTCAGAAATGTTTTCGGACTTCTGATATTGAGCAAGTTGGCTCACCATTTCATCATACTTTTTTTGAGATGCTTGGCAACTGGTCTTTTGGTGATTATTGGAAAAAAGAAGCTATTGAATTGGCATTAGAGTTATTAAATTCAAAATTCAAAATTCCAAATTCAAAATTATGGGTTACAGTCTTTAAAGGAGAAAAAGGAATACCAAAAGATGAGGAGGCAGTCAAACTTTGGATAAAGGCTGGTATTCCAAAAGAAAGAATTAAAGAATTCGGTTTTAAAGATAATTTTTGGGGACCAATTGGCGAAGAAGGTCCGTGTGGACCATGTTCTGAAATCCACTATGATCGCGGTGAAGAATTTAGAATGTGGAAGTGTGATATTGAAGGTTGTGGTCCAAATTGTTCTTGCGGCCGATTTGTTGAAATTTGGAATTTAGTCTTTATGGAATACAACAGAAAAGTAAAATCAAAAGGTGAAGCGGGTAATATTTATGAATATTTACCACTGCCGAAAAAAAATATTGATACTGGCGCCGGACTTGAAAGACTAGCTTGTGTTTTACAAAATAAAAAATCAAATTTTGAAACAGATCTTTTTTTACCGATAATAAAAAAAATTGAAGAACTTTC
>CALHIP010000031.1 GCA_938030745.1 uncultured Patescibacteria group bacterium
AAAAAATTAGATGAAGCAAAAACAGAGTTTTTATCTTTAGCTTCTCATCAGTTGCGAACTCCTTTATCTGCTATTAAAGGTTATCTCTCAATGATTTTAGAGGGAGATTATGGAAAACTTGAACCTGAAATAGAAATAGCGTTAAGAAGTGTTTATGAAAGTAATGAAAGATTAATTAATCTGGTAAATGATCTTTTAAATATAACAAGAATTGAGGCAGGAAAATTAGAGTATAATCCAATCCTAAGTGATTTAGAGAAGTTAATTAAAGATATAATTGAAGAATTTAAATTATCAGCTGAAAAAAAGAATTTGAAATTAGAATATTTTGGCGAAAAAATACCACAATTTTCTTTTGATCCAGAAAAAATTAGACAAGTTTTAGTTAATTTAATTGATAATGCCATTAAATTTACAGAAAAGGGAGGAATAACTATAAAAGTAAAAAAAGAGAAGAAAAATATAAGGGTTGAAGTTCAGGATACTGGAATTGGGATTCCGCCAGAAAAAATGTCTTCTTTGTTTCAATGGTTTAGTCGAGGTAAAGGTGTTTATCGTCTTGATTCTGGTGGTTTTGGCTTAGGTCTTTATATTGCTAAAAAAATTATTGAAAAAGCAAATGGTAAAATTTGGGCTGAGTCAAAAGGAGAGGGAAAAGGTTCAACTTTTATTTTTACCTTACCAATCCAATAAATTTTATGCTATAATTTTAAAATATGGTTAAAAAAACAATTAAAGTACTGATTGCTGAAGATGAGGAAGTGTTGCTGAAAATGTATCTGACAAAATTTAAAAATGAAGGTTTTGAAGTCTATGGAGCAACAAATGGTGAAGAAACACTTAAACTAGCAAATGAAATAAAACCAGATATTGTTCTTTTAGATGTAATTATGCCTTTGATCGATGGATTTTCTGTTTTGAAAAAAATAAAGGAAAATGAGAAAACAAAAAGTATTCCTGTTCTTCTTTTAACAAACTTATCTCAAGAGTCTGATATGAAAGAAGGTTTAAAATTAGGAGCAATTGATTATTTAGTCAAGACAAATTTTACACCAGCTGAGGTAGTTAAGAAAGTAAAAGAAATATTAAAAATAAAAAAATAAAAATTTTATATGGACGAGGAAAAATTTAAAAAAATTGTTATTGATAATGGAATTCTTTCAAAAGAAGAAATTGAAAAACTTATCACTGAAGCGAAAACACATAAAATTTCTCCAGAGCAATACCTAATTAATAAAGGAATTATTACTGAAGATTTATTATATAAAACAATCGCCTCGTCTTTAAATGTTAGTTTTATTGACCTTAAGGGGAAAATTATCGATCCTAAAGTTCTTTTTTTAATTCCTGAAGAAATGGCGAGAACCCATTCTTTGGTTGTTTTTGAAAAAGATGAAAAAGAGTTAAAAATTGCTACTCTTGATTTAGAGAATTTAGAAAGTCTTCAGATTATTGAATTCATTAAAAGAAAAACGAATTTAGAGGCAAAAATATATTTAACTTCACCATCTAGTTTAGAATCTGCTTTAAGACAATATACAAAAGAGTTTGAGAAAAAAATAAAAGGATTTTTAGAGGAAGGGAAAATAGAAGAAACAGAAAAAATAAAAAAGAAAGACAAAGTTTTAGAAGAAGAAATAGCTAAAAGTCCATCGGTTATAAAAATTGTTGATACTTTATTAGAATATGCCATTACAAAAAATGCCTCAGATATTCATATTGAACCAGAAGAAAAAAATGTTTTAATTAGATATCGAATTGATGGTATTCTAAGAGAAATAACAAGATTGCCTAAGAATATGTTACCTGGTATTGTTGCCAGAATAAAAATCCTTTCTAATTTAAAAATTGATGAACATCAAATTCCGCAGGATGGTCGTTTTAAAATTTCATCACCTAAATATGAGGTCAGTTTCAGAGTTTCAGTCTTTCCTGTTTTAGAAGGAGAAAAAATTGTGATGAGACTTCTAAAAGAAAAGGGTGAAATCTTAACTTTAGAAAAATTGGGGTTATTGCCTAAACAATTAGAGATTGTTAAAAGGAATATTAAAAGACCTTATGGAATGATTTTAGTAACCGGACCAACTGGTTCAGGGAAAACTTCAACTCTTTATGCAATCTTAAATGTTTTAAATACACCACAAGTCAATATCATGACAATTGAAGATCCAATTGAATATCGAATACCAGGAATTAATCAAGCTCAAGTTAAACCAAGGTTAGGTTTTACTTTTGCTACTGGTTTGCGTTCAATTTTAAGACAAAATCCTGATATTATTATGGTTGGTGAAATCAGGGATGAAGAAACAGCTAATATTGCTATTAACGCAGCGATGACTGGCCATTTAGTTCTTTCAACTTTACATACTAATGATGCACCTAGTGCTCTTCCTCGACTTCTTGATATGGGAGTTTTACCATATTTAATTAGTTCAACTGTTAATCTTATTATTGCCCAGAGATTAGCCAGAAGGATCTGTCGAAAATGTATTGAAAGTTATCTTTTAGATAAAAAAATTATTCAAGAGATCGAAAAAGAGTTAAAAATTGATTTTAATAAATTACTTGAAGTTTTTAAAAGAGAGAAAGTTATTAGTGAGAAAGAATCATTAGAATCTTTAAGATTTTTCAGGGGTAGAGGTTGTAAAGAGTGTGATGGTGAAGGACTTAAAGGAAGAGTTGGTATTTTTGAAGTTTTAGAAGTTTCTAAGGAAATAGCAAAACTTATTGATAAAAAAGCAACAACTGAAGAGATAAAAAAGCAAGCAATCAAAGAAGGAATGCTAACTTTGTTGGAAGATGGATTTATTAAAGCGAAAAGTGGTATTACAACAATTGAAGAGGTATTAAGAGTAGCTAAAGAATAAATTTTATGAATTTAAAAGAAAAATTAAAAAAATTTTTAATCTTTCAACAGAGAATCGGCTTAGATGAGAAAATATTTTTTACAAAAAATTTATTAGTAATGATAAAAGCAGGGCTTTCTCTTTCTCATTCTTTAAAAATTTTAAGTGAGCAAACAAAAAACAAAAGATTTAAATTAATCCTTGAAGAAATTAGAAAAGAAGTAGAAGGAGGATCTGCCCTTTCTGAAAGTTTAGCTAAATACAAAGATGTTTTTCCGATGATTTTTGTCAATATGATTGAAGCAGGAGAAAAAAGTGGACAATTAGAAAAAGTTCTTGAGGAAATTTCTGATCAGATGAAAAAAACAAGAGAGCTTTCTTCAAAATTAAAAAGAGCATTAACCTATCCTGCCTTTATTATCTTTATTATGATTTTAATTGGCATTTTTGCCTTGACTTTTGTTATTCCAAAGATGATGGCTATCTTTGAAGAAGTAAAAGTAGAATTGCCATTGCCAACAAAAATTTTAATTTTTATAAGTAATTTTATTGTTAAAAATGGTTATTTAATATTAATTGGTATTTTTATCCTAGGTTTTTGTTTTTTAAGGATTATTAAAACTAAAAAAGGGAAATACATTTTTGATTCTTTCCTTTTGAAAATGCCGATTGTTGGACCTCTTTTGAAAAAAATAAATCTGATTAAATTTTCAAGAACTTTTTCCTCTCTTTTAAAAAGCGGTATTTCTTTAGTTCAAACCTTTGAAATTACTGCTAACGTTTTAAATAATATTCTTTATCAGGAAAAAGTAAGAAAAATTTCTCTTCAGACAGCTAAAGGGATAACTATCTCAGCTGTTTTGTCAGAAGATCCAGATCTTTTCCCACCAGTAATTACCCAAATGATTGAAGTTGGTGAAAAAACAGGAACACTTGAAAATATTTTAGAAGATCTAATTGAATTTTATGAAAGTGATGTTGATGAAACCCTTTCTAATTTTACCTCAATTATTGAGCCAGTCTTAATTGTTGTTTTAGGTGTTGGAGTAGCAATCTTGGCTTTATCAATCATTATGCCAATGTATACTTTAGTTCAAGCAATATAAATATATGATTCATAAGAAAGGGTTTACTTTGATTGAAGTAATAATTGGAATTTTTATTTTTGCTTTAATTGGCTTTAGTGTTTGGCAAGTTTACAGTTATGTTTCAGAATTGGTTAGAATCTCAAAAATTAAAGCAATAGCTATTGCTTTAGCTAATGAACAAATAGAACTCATCAGAAATTTACCTTATGCTGATGTAGGGATTATTAATAGTATCCCACCGGGCAAATTACCAGCAACAAGGCAAATTACTCGAGATAATATTACCTTTACTGTCGCCTTTACGATCAGAAATATTGATGATCCTTTTGATGGCTACACTGGCACTGATGCTGATTATAAATTGGTTGAGGTAGAAATTTCTTGTTCTAGTTGTCGGAATTTTTCTCCTTTAAGAGTTACCACTACGGTTGCACCAAAAAATCTTGAAACAACAACAAATAATGGCGCTCTTTTTATTAGGGCATTAGATGCTAATGGTCAGCCAGTTAAACAAGCAAATGTTCATATTGAAAATAATCAAGTCTCGCCACCAATTATTGTTAATGACACAACAGATGATAATGGCTGGCTTCAAATAATTGATGTTCCACCAGGATTTGAAGCTTATGAAATTACAGTAACAAAAAATGGTTATTCAGAAGATAAGACTTATCCAAGAACCCAACAGAATCCAAATCCAATAAAACCCCATGCTACAGTCGTTGCTCAAGAAATAACACAAATTAGTTTTGCTATTGATAAAGTTTCTACATTAAATGTTTATACGGTCAATCAATATTGTTCAAGAATTGGTAATATTAATTTTCGTCTTCAAGGAGCAAAATTAATTGGAACTGATCCAGATATTTATAAATATAGCGAAAACCATCAAACAAATTCTAATGGAGTAAAAACAATTTCTAATCTCGAATGGGATAATTATAATCTTAATTTATTAGAAACAAACTATATGTTAGCTGGATCAATACCGCTAATTCCTTTTAATTTAAATCCTAATACAGTTTTAGATCTCTTTTTAACTTTAAGAATTTCACAACCAAAAGCAATTTTAGTTAAAGTTTTTGATGCTTCAACTCAATTACCTCTTTCTGGTGCAACAGTCAGAATGCAAAAACCTGGTTGGAAGGTAGAATTACTCACTGGCCGAGGTTATTTAAGACAAACCGATTGGAGTGGTGGTTCTGGTCAAGAGAATTTTGATGATGAAACTAAATATTGGTCACAAGATGGAAATATTGAAACGAATAATCCAGCTGGTGAAATAAAATTAGTCAAAATCGGAAGAAGATATCAAGAGAGTGGTTGGCTTATTTCTTCAACTTTCGATACTGGTGGAGAAAGTAATTTTTATAATATTTTATGGGAACCATTAAATCAACCAGAAGGAACAGAAGTCAAATTCCAGATTGCAACTAGTTCTGTTAATCCACCACAAGAATGGGTTTTTAAAGGCCCTGATGGAACACCAAATACTTACTATACTTTATCTAATAACAATATTCATCCAAGTCATAATAATGATCGCTATCTTCGATATAAAGTTTTTCTTTCTACCCAAGACCGATCAAAAACACCTATTGTCTCTGATATTGCCATCACCTACTCTTCAGTTTGTATTCCTCCTGGTCAGGCTTTTTTCTCTGGTCTTCCAGCAGCTAATATCTGGACTTTAACTGTTTCAAAAGATGGTTATCAAACTTATACTGAAGAAAATGTTGATATTAATATAAATTGGCAAGAAAAAGAAGTTTTTCTTTTCCCTCAATAAAAATTATGAAAAAAAATTCTTTTACTACTATCGAATTAATAGTTGTAATTGGTATTTTTGCCTTAATTAGTATTATTGTTTTTGGCTGGCAAAAAAATATTTTTTATTTACAAAATCTTTTCCAAACCCGTTTAAAAACTCAAGAAAATATTCGTAAAACAATTAAAGATTTTATTGCCGAAGTAAGAACAGCCCAGTATTCTTCTTTAGGAAGTTATCCTATTGAACAGGCAAATAAAGATTCTTTTATTTTTTACAGTAATATTGATAATGATCATTTAATCGAAAGAATTCGTTATTTTTTAGATGGAAATAAATTAAAGAAGGGAATAATTAAACCATCTGGTCAGCCATTAAGTTATAATCAATCTGATGAAAAAATTATTGAAATTGTTGATAATTTAATTAATCCTAATAATGAAATTTTTGCTTATTATGATAAGAATTATGATGGTGATGATCCACCTTTACCCCAACCAGTTGATGTTTTACAAATTCGTTTGGTAAAGATCACTATTATTGTTGATGAGAATCCTAATCGGCCACCTGGTCCAATTACCGGAACAACTCAGGTTTCAATTAGAAATTTAAAAGATAATCTATAATATCTTTATGAAAAAAGGTCAGGTTTTAGTAACAATTATTGTTTTGATTTTTGTTATTCTTCTTTTTATTACTGGTTTAGTTAGTTGGGCCACTATTTCTCAAAGAGTCTCTCGGAAAATAATTGCTTTAGAAAAAGCATTTCATATTGCCGAGGCAGGAAATGAATATTACCGATGGCATTTGGCTCACGCTCGAGAAGATTATCAAGATGGACAAAATTGGTGTTGTCAAAATCCACCTTGTCAATGGTGTGGTCCTTATATTCATGATTATAAAGACAAAAATGGAAAGATAATTGGTCAGTTTATTTTAAAAATCAAACCACCTCCAGTTGGTTCAACAATTGTGACTGTTCAATCAACTGGAAAAGTAATTAATGAACCTTTTCTAAAAAGAACAATTGAAACAAAACTAGCTATTCCATCATGGACTAAGTATGCTGTTGCTGCTAATGATAAAATGAGATTTGGTGAAGGAACAACTGTTTATGGCGAAATTCATTCCAATGATGGAATTTGTTTTGATGGAGTAGCCCATAATATTGTTAAAAGTGCAAAAGAGACTTATGATGATCCAGATCATGATGGTCCTGAAGAATGGGCTGTTCATACCCATGCACCACCAACTGGACAAGATCCTTTTCCTCCAAATCCTTGGAATAATCGACCAGATATTTTTAAAGCAGGTAGACAAGTTTCTGTGCCAGCTATTGATTTTGCTAGTATCAGTGGTGATCTTTCAGAAATAAGAACAAAAGCCCAACAAAATGGATATTATTTTGCTCCTTCAGGAGCTCTAGGTTATCATATTGTTTTGAAACCTAACGATGTTTTTGATATTTATCGAGTTACTTCTCTTATGCCAAGACCATCAATATTGTGTACTGCTAATCAAGATGGTTGGGGCACCTGGAGTATTCAAAATCAAACACTTCTTCCACCAGCCAATCGTCCGTTTCCTTCCAATGGCCTTATTTTTGTTGAAGATAATCTTTGGATCGATGGCCAAATCAATACAGCTCGTTTAACTATTGCTTCAGCTAAATTTCCTGAGAATCCATCAACTAATACCAGTATTACTATTAATAATGATCTTATTTATACTAATTATGATGGTCAGGATGCTATTGGTTTAATTGCCCAAAAAAATATAAATGTTGGTTTATATAGCGAAGATGATTTACAAATCGATGGAGCACTAATTGCAAAAAATGGTCGAGTTGGTCGCTATTATTACAATTCTTATTGTGGCTCTACTTATGTTCGTTCTAAAATTACTCTTAATGGAATGATCGGTACTAACAAACGTTATGGTTTCGCCTACATTGATAATACAGGCTATCAAGTTCGTAATATAAATTATGATCCCAATCTTTTATATGCTCCTCCACCAAATTTTCCTTTAACATCAGATCAGTATATTACTATTTCTTGGCGAGAAATTAAATAAATGATAAAATAATTCTTATGGATTTTTTAACGCTTTCATCTGATATTTTCGGTTTAGATATTGGTGATCTTTCTCTTAAAATTGCTTTTTTAAAAAAGAAAGGAAAAAAAATTCAATTAAAAGCTTACGGAGAAAAAAAAGTCCCAATTGGTCTTTTCTCAAGAGGTGAAATTAAAAAACAAGAAGAAGTGATAAAAATTATTCGTCAGTTTGTTAAAGAATTAAAAATTCGTACTCCTTATGTTGTCTCAGTCTTGCCAGAAACAAAAACTTTTATCAAAACTATTGAAATCCAATCTTTGGTGAAAGAAAACATCTTAGAAAGTATAAAAAAAGAGATTCAACTTTATATTCCATTTAAGATCGAGGAGATTTATTTTGACTGGAAAATTATTTCTGAAAGAGTTAATAAAACAAAAATATTAGTTGGTGTCTCACCTAAACATATTGTTGATTCATACCTTTTTGTTTTAAAAAATGCTGGTTTAAAACCAGTTTCTTTAGAAATAGAATCAATTGCTATTTTAGAAGCTCTTCTTGATAAAAAAGAAAAATTTTTAAAGCCTTTAGGAATTATTGATCTTGGAGCAACGAGAAGTAGTTTAATTATTGTTGATGAAGGAATAGTTCAATTAACAATTAGTCTTCCTTTAGCAGGAGCGGTTCTTACCCAATCAATTGCTGATGAACTAAAAATAAGTTTTGATCAAGCACAAAAAATGAAGATAGATTTTTGTAAAGGTGAAAAAAATGAAGTTGTTGAAAAAAAGGTCAATTTATTTTTTGAGAACCTAACCCAGTCTTTAATTAATCATTTAAAATTTTATGAGGAGAGTTCTAAGAGAAAAATAGAAAAAATTATTGTTTGTGGTGGAGGAGCAAATTTACCCGGTCTTATTCCTTATTTTGAAAAGAATCTAAATATTGAAACAATTAAAGGTAATCCTTGGGTAAATATTTTAGAAAAACCACCAATTCCAGAAGACAAATCTTTAATTTATACGACTGCCCTTGGTCTTGCTTTAAGAGCTTTACAAGAGAAAATATGATTAATCTTTTACCAGAAAAAGAAAAAATAATTTTAAGAAGAGAAAGAACTTATTTGATTCTTTTTGTTTCTTTAGTTTTATTTTTAATTGGAACATGTATCATTGCTATTGAGACTTTTTTTGCAATAAAAATTTTAAAAGATAATCTCTCAATTTATTCTGCCTCAATGATAAACCAAAAAGAGTTTATTGAGAAAATAAAAAAAATAAATTTTAGGTTAATAACAATTAATGAAATCCAAAATCAATATATTAGAATAAATCCAATTTTAATTTCTTTAGCAGAAATTACTCCAGATAATACAAAAATAAAATTTTTTAGTTTTAGTGGAGAGAAAAAAGAATTTAAAATAAAGGGTTGGGCAAAGACAAGAAAGGAACTTTTAGAGTTCCAATCAAATTTAGAGAAATCAGAATTTTTTAAAGAAATAGAAGCGCCTCTCTCTAATCTTTTTCGTCAAGAAGATATTGAGTTTGAATTTAGTGGTAAATTAAATCTATGAGTTCAGAAAAAAAATTAATTTTAATGATAATTACTACTCTGTTATTGATTTTAGGAATGGTTTTCTTTATAATTAGACCAAATGTTTTAGAAATAAAAAATCTAAATCAGAAAATAATAAAGCAAAGGAAGTCTCTTGAAGAATTGTATCTTAAGGGTCAAACAATAACTAAAGTAAAAAAAGAGTTAAAAGAGATTGAAGAAAAAGATCAGCTTTTAAAAAATATTTTCTTAAAAGAAGGTGAGGAATTAAAATTTATTACTTCCTTAGAAAAAATTGCTAAAGAAAATGAAATTATCCAAGAAATAAGGCTTGGCGAGAAGCAAAATTTTAAGGATGAATATAAATTAATACCAGTTCAACTTTCTTTAAGAGGTGAGTTTTTCGATTTAATTAGATATTTTAAAGAAATAGAAAATTTTGATTTTTATTTTAACATTGATTCTTTAAATATTCTCTCTTTGCCTGAAAAAAAAGAAATTAATGTTTCTTTAACAGCAAAAACTTATTGGCGTAAAGAATAAATATGAAACTAATAAGGAACTTAATTTCAAGAATAATTATTCTTTCAATTATTATTTCAATCGGTCTTACTTTATATTTTATTTATAAAAACGTCTGGCAAATTTTCGTTTACTCTAAAAAAGATTTAATCCTAAGGAAAGAAATATTAGTTACTGAATTAAAGACAGAACTTTTTAAAAAAATTAAAGAAAGATTAGAAAATAAAAAGAGCAAAGAAGAATTGAATTTTAAAAATTTAAGAAATCCTTTTGCTCCTATTGAAAAAATAGAAATAGAATAAAAATTGTATTTATAAATATCTTCTTCCCCTTAATTCTTTTGGAAGATATTCCTGCTTTAGTTTAACTTCTGGAAAATGATGAGGATATTTGTAATTTTTCCCATAACCTAAATCCTTCATTAATTTTGTTTTAGGATTGCGTAAATGTAAAGGAACTGGTAAATTTCCTTTTTTCTTTACATCTTCTTTAGCTAGAGAGAGGGCACGTAAAACAGCATTTGACTTTGGTGATTTAGCTAAATAAATTGCTGTTTGGGCTAAATTTAACTCTGCTTCTGGTAAACCAACGAATTGTAAGGCTAAGAAAGCAGAGGTAGCAACTACTAAAGCAGTTGGGTTAGCATTACCAATGTCTTCTGAAGCAAAAATAATCATTCTTCTGGCAATAAATTCTGGATCTTCACCTGCTTCTAACATTCTTGCCAACCAATATAAGGCTGCATTAGGATCAGAGCCTCTTAAAGATTTAATAAAAGCAGAAATAACATTGTAATGTTCCTCACCTTTTTTATCGTAAATCAAGGTTTTTTTCTGCAAAACTTCTTCAATAATTTTTTTATCAATAATTTTTACTCCTTTTTTATTTTTTGAGGCAATTTTTACTGCTAATTCTAATGTATTTAAAGCAATCCTTGCATCGCCATTTGAATTCTCGGCTAAAAAATTTAAAATTTTGTCTTTAATTTCTATTTTTTCTCTACCTAAACCTCTTTCTTTATCTAATAATGCTCTTTTTAAAATTTTTTTAATTTCTTCTTTGGTTAAACTTTTTAAGACAAAAACTCGACAGCGTGATAAAAGTGGCGAAATAACCTCAAAAGAAGGATTTTCAGTTGTTGAGGCAATTAAAATGACTGAACCATCTTCAAGATAAGGTAGAAAAATTGCTTGTTGAGCTTTATTAAAGCGATGAATTTCATCTAAAAATAAAATTGTTCTTTTATGATAAGCCTTAAGTTTTGTTCTTGCTTCCTGAATTATTTTTTTAATTTCTTTAGTTGAAACATCAACAGCTGAAAAATAAATAAAATCTGAATTTGTCTTCTCAGCAATAATTTTCGCTAAAGTTGTTTTACCAGAACCTGGTGGTCCCCAAAAAATCATAGAAAAAAGCTGATCATTCTCAATTGCTTTTCTTAAAAATCTTCCCTTACCAACAATTTTTTCTTGACCAACAAATTCTTCAAAATTTTTTGGTCGAATTCGTTCAGCTAATGGAGGCTCAATATTTTTTTCTTTAAATAACATATTATTTAATTTTAGCAATTTTTGATGCTCTTGACAAATTTTAAATTTTATGCAATAATAAAAACAGCT
>CALHIP010000032.1 GCA_938030745.1 uncultured Patescibacteria group bacterium
GAAAAAGGTTTTATTTTATATTATTTAAAACGATATGAAGAAGCATTAAATTGTGCAGAAGAAGTATTAAAAATAGACCCAAATTTCTTCGCGGCAAATGAGTTAAAAAATAGGTGCTTTAAAAAATTAAGAAAATTATGAAAATAAAAATATTTTATTTAAATTATGGAACACTTAATACCTTCGTAATTGTTACCTCTTTTTACAAAATTAGCCTCTTATGCAGCAAAAATTTAAAGGAGATAGGTTCTTAAAATTTTTTATTGACTTTTACTAATTTATTAATATAATTTTGAAAAATGAGAGAGTTATGAAAGAAATCCTTAAAAGGTTTTCTGATTCTTTCGTTTTTTCTGGTAATTTATTCGCTCTCGCCAAATTGGTCTACTCAAAATCTTTTAACTCATTTATTGACAATTATTATTTTTTTCTTTATACTTCTCGTATGAAAACAAAAGAAAAACGAAAAAGAAATTTTTTCTTAAGTAATCTAAAATTTTTGAAATTTTTAACCTGTTTGATATTTTGTTTGGGTTCGGTTCTGTTATTCGCTCAATATCCTTCTTTAGAAAATTTGATTCAAATTGAAACAAAAACAAAACATTTTATTGTTATTGACATATCTGGCTCAATGGCTCCTTATTTTGAAAATGTTATTAGTGCTTTAGGTATAATTCCATCTGCTATTCCTGATACGGAGATGGTGTCTATCTACGAGTTTGCTGAATATCCAAGATTGGTTGTATCCAAACAGGCAGGAAAAATAGGAAAAGAAGATTTTCCGAAAAGCGCTCCTGGTAGATATACTGACATCTGGAGAATTTTAGAAAGTATTCTTTCTGATATAAAGGAAAGTCCGGAAGATATATTTGTAATTTTCTTTTTAACAGACGGAAAAGACGACCCTCCTCCTTGGTCTGATAGAAATCAAAATAGATGGGACCGAATAATAAGTGAATCAAAACAAATTCTTTCAAAAAAAACAGTTGTTGTCTATGGAATCGGGTTGGCTCAAATTACTGATATTCTTCTCCTTAATAGCGTATTTGGATCTGAAAATGTAGAAATCCTTATTAGAAGTCCATCTACTTTAAGATCAGCAATTGAGAGAATCATCCAAGGAGCAAGAAGACGAAAACTAAGAGCGGTAATTATGAAAGAGATGGATGATGGTAAAATAGAAATAAAGGAAAGAAGTAAAAAAGAAAAGAAAGACAGGATTGAAATAAATTACACCTTAACCTCTTATTATCAGCATCTTCCTGTGCAAATCAGCATTAAAGAGTTTAAATGTAAATATGGAGAAGGTGAAACTAAACAAAAAACCCCATTTGATATTCAACCTAAAAAAAACAAAGAAATTACCTTCTTTTTAAAAAAGCCGACCTTTCCTCATTGGGCAATTGGACGAAAAATCGTTAAGATACAAGATAAGGGAGAATTAGAAGTTGATTGTTCTTTTATCCACGAGAATGAAATTAGAGAATTAGGGTTAGAGCCAAAGGTAACTCTTGTAGGACTTACCCAGGACATTAGTTATAATATAAAATACGGAATTCCTATAAGTTTCTTATCTATTCTTTTCCTTTCCTTTATTCTTTTAATTATTTTCGGTAAAAAATGGCTATCTTTACCTCCACCTACTCTTTTTGGCACTATCCTTATTAATAATAAACCCCACCATCTTATTGATCAAAAGAAACAGAAAGTATATATAAAAGAAAACGGAGCGGAAGTGATGGTAGATGATAAAAATGGGACCGAAGTGATATGCTCTCTCATTGTAAAAAGGGAAGAAGGGCTTGAAAAAATTTATCTTCAACCTGGTGAAAATTATCCCTTTTTTTTACCAGCAGGCGAAATCAATGATGACCCATATAAGTTAGAATGGAAAGGTTCAACAATAATGTTTTTGGAAATGAGGCCGCGGCTGGCGCCGGAAAGAAAATGGCTAAATTTTTTAATTATTTTAATATTATTGTTTTTTTTAAATTTATTAATATTTAAAATTGGACCTTAAGTCCAAAGGAGGTGAAAAAATATGGCAGAAAAGTTAAAGGGTTTTTTTGAAGAAAGTTTTTTTGAAGAAAAAATAAAAGAGATAGTAAAAGGAAAGAAAGATTTTCCGCCTTCGTGGAAAACAGAATTAGAGAAGAAAGAACCGACGATAAAACCAACAATAATTATTGGACTCGGAACAAGCGGAGCTTATTGTGTTGCCTATATAAAACGAAAGATAGATGAGGCTTACAAAGGAGAATTAGAGCACCATAAAACACCGATTCAATATCTTATTATGGATACTGTCAGTTGGCAGGAGATGCTAAAAATCTTTCCCGGCATAGATAAGATTATTTCTCAAGATGATTACATCTTTTTAGGTGGCTTTATCCCTTCTGAGTATATAAAATACCAAATGAATAACGAAGACTTACTAAGTTGGTTTCCTCAAGAGTACATAGATAAAATCCCGGGCGATACAATCGAGGACGGAGCGCGGGGAATTGGATTACTGGGAAGACTGGCTTTATATTACCATCGCGACAAGGTTAGAGCCAAAATTGGAAACGCAGTAGATAGAACTGTGAGCCGACAGGAAGAATTAGTAAAAGAAGGGTTGCTTTCTACCCTTCCAGCAAATATACAGCAGAGTATTCATGTCTACATCATTGGCGGAAGTTATGGAGGAACTGCTCGGGGAATATTTTTAGACATGGTTTATCTCTGTAATTCAGTAATCCGAGGATCAGGAAAGATTCCCCGCATAAATCTTATAATTTTTATGCCGCGGATTGCCTCTGAATATAACCGCCGCTACGGATATCCTTTTCGGGAAGCAGCGATAAAGGCAAATTCTTATGCTTTTTTTAAGGAACTGCAATATTTTTGTCTCGACGGTAAAAACAACATTGATGCTTGGCGTTTTAATCCCTCCTTTGAAGAGACTATTGAAGACTGCCGCATAAATAATATTTTCCTCTTTGATACCGAAATAAGAGGAACCGAAGTTGCCACAAGGGAAGAACTTCTTAATTTAGCCGCGGAATTTGTTTTTAATTGCTTATGCGCGCCTATCGCTTCAACAATTGCTACCAGGAGAGCGGATATGGTAGCTATTCTTTCTCAAACCTGCGAAGGTAAACCTGCTTCTTTTAGTAGCGCCGGCATCTCTTTTTTATCCTATCCCTCAGTTTCTCTTACCCGCATCACTGCGGCAAAAATGATTTACTATATTTGCCAAAGCCTTTTAAAAGATGTCTTATCTCTGGAGGAAAAAGAAACTGCAAAGAATGAAGCAAATAGGTTTATGGAAGCATTGCCTAACTACTTAAAACATGAGAATATAGATAACGAACTCCAGAAAGGCACTGAAAATTTACTACACAGAATAAGAGCGGAAGACATCCTTGCAGCTTCCGGTAATAAGACGCAAAAATGTTGGGAGAAGGTAGAGAACGGTGAAAAAATACAAAAAGAAGGGTGGGACATCATAGAAGATAATTTCCAAAAATTCAAAGATGTGGGATATGCAGAGGTAGAGAAAAGACTTAAAGATATTGTAACTGATTTTACATATTCTATCCAATACAAAAAAGAGGTGTTAAGAAATATTCAATCCTATCTTGAAGAAATAAAGGAAGCAAGAAAGGAAAGAAAGAAAGAGAAATGGGATTGTTTAGAAGCAAATTTATGCGGAGAAATTGAAAAACTCGAAAAGGCTTTCTTTGTCCTTTTCCGAGGAAGAAAAATAACTAATAGAGTCTACAGGCTTGTTGATGCAATTAATAATGAGATAAGAGACGAACTTGCTTATAAATCTTATGAAAAGAGAAAAGAGTATATTGAATCACTGATTTCCTTAGTGGGAAAATACATTAACAAGTTAAACTTTTTAGCCGAGGTTTTAACAAAGATAAAAAATGAAATGGAAGACCAGATAAGAAATTATAAAATCGATGAGGAAGAACGTCCTGTGCAAACAACTACCCAAATACTTCCTTGTTCATTAGATGATGAAAAAGGATTAGAACGATTTTATAATTCACTTAATATAAATGTGGAAAAAGATGCAAAAAGCGCCTTATCTTTAATAGATAAAGAAAGCCTTAAAAAACTTTTAGAACAAACAAATCCCGAGGAAGCAAAAAAAGAATTATTAATTTTGCTTATTGACAAAGTGGTAGATAAATTGACAAACATTTTTAATAAAAATGTTTCGCAAATCGTCGTCCAAATGCTTAGAGAAGATAAGGAAACTATGGAAAACCGTTGGCAGAAATTTATCTCTTGGTCTGACCCAGCCTGGTATACCTTTGATACTCGTCTTCCTCCTGGTGCACCCTTTTTTACTGACAACAAACCCACAATTGCAATTCCTATTAATTCTCCGGCCGAAATTATACAAAAATTGAAAATAGATGAGAAGGAGATGGTCAAGTCATTAGATCCAAGACTTATTGTAGCGATTACAGAAGCACATGCCGCACCTCTCTTTATTGTGAGAGATATCCCCGAAAATGAGTATTACTATAAGAAAGCAATTGAAAGTTATAAAGAGACCAGAGAAACTCCACCTCACATACGACATTTATGGAATAAAGACCTTGCTTCTTTACCGGAAATCTCTCGGGAAATAATTGCTACGATGCCTTCTTATAAAGAAGCATTTGCTATCGCTCTCTTTTTAGACTGGCTTGTCCGCATAAAGAAAGAAGAGAAATTATTAAATTTAATGTCTCCTCCTGATTGGGAACATACTGGACCCATCTATATAGAAGGGAAAGAGGCTACCGGAAAGATTTATAAATGGGCAAAATACGAATGGCGGGAGCAAGAGGAAAAGTTAGTAAGATCGGTAAAAGAAGGTAGCGTACTTACTGACCGTGGCCGTGTTGACGCAACTACTCAACTTAAGGAAGAAATAATAAAAACAATAAATGACTTTTATGAGGCTCTTCGGTATGTAATAAAAGATAAAGAAATAAAAGAATTGATGGAAAAATATAAAGAGTACTTATGTGAGAGGCATGAGTTAGGTTCTCTGCCACAGGAATCTCCTTCAGAGCGTCGGAGAATGTTGAAAGGAAAGTCGCCTCGTGAGAGAGAGTTAAAGTTACTATTATGCGATGAGATAGATATACTTAAAGAAAAGATGAAAGAAGAGTAAAAATAATGGATATTTACATCTTTTTTAGCAATTCCAAAGTTTTATCAGAAAATATTTTTAAGAAAGTAGAAAAGGTAGTTAAAGAAAACACGGAAGAGACAAAAAAAATCTTAATTTTTCCTACCGAAATCACCGAGAATCATGACGTGGAAAATTGGTCAAAAGAAAACATAAAATCTCTAACCGGCACAATTTCTTCCTTCCAATTACGAGCCTGTGTAATTGCCGATAACGATGCTAAATCTCTTTATGATACCATTGACACCATAAAAAAAGATATAAAAAGAACTTACCCAGAAGCAATTGTGTGGACTGAGGCAATTAAGATATTTTCTGAAATACCAGAGAGAAATAGCACCATTCCTGACGAACCTACTTTTGATTTTGTTTGGTTAATTTCCCCTTGGAATGGATATGTAAAAGTTGCCGCTGAAGATATCTGGAATATGGTTATTCTTTTTTATTATTTGGAGTTTATTACCAATAAGAATATTGCCTTTATTAAGTTAAAGGAATTCTCAAAACAAGGAACTTTCGGAATGGCGGCGCTGGATATTCCTTTTCAATTCTTAAAGGAAGAATTTGCAGAAAAACTTGCTCAACAAATGTTAACTAAAATTCTGGAAGTGCCTTCCCAACCATTAAAGAACGAAGGCGAAAGATTTTGGAAAACAGAAATTAGAGATTTTGACTTTTTAAAAAATGTAATTAGGAATGATGTAAAATTGGATTTTGAAGAGAAAAGAAAAAGAATTAATCTTAGGAAAGGAGAGGAAGGTAAATGGGCTGACATTTTCAATAGTGTTTATTATTTCTTTTTGATCAAAGGCGTTGAACCTTATCGGCAAATGATTAAAGAAAACTATGAAAATGTCTCCGAAAAAATTATGAAAGCATTCAAAAAAAAGATAGACGAATTAATAGAGAAGAATATTAATCCTTCTTCACTCTTTTCTTTCTTATCAGAAGTATATCGAAGAACAATAATGGATAAAAGAAAAGGACATACCTTTTCTGTAACCAGTAGCAGAGTTCAAGAAATAATTAAAAGCGTAAAAGAAAAATTCAAAACCCTTCCTTTTCTTTCTTCGGTATTATTAAGGATTATCACCTTTTCTTTTATTATTACTTTTACCCTCTATCTTCTTATACCAAAGATTCTAAAAGTAGAGCAATCGCCGATTCTTTTCGCTTTTCTTGGATTTTCCTCTCTTGCTTTCTTTTTTCCTCTCTTCTTTTTTCCCTTTCAGGATAAAAGACAAGATTTTTATAATACAGTTATTGATGCAGAAAAAATGATATGGCAAGCCTTTGATGAATATTTAGATTTTGAAGCCCATAAATTAACTCTAAGGATTTTTAGCAAACTTGAATCGGCATCTGGTTCACCAGAAGCATTAGAAAAAGATCCGCCACTCTTTGACCGGGAGGAGAGTGAATATCTTGCTATTAAGGATTATCTTCAAAAAATTCAATCAGCATCAACAAGTTCAGTAGTTAAAATGCCCCAAATTCTTTTTCCCTATATTAATCTCTTAGAATATGATGCACCCAAGATTGAATATGAAGGAGAAATTGAGAAAGATATAGAAAGTTGTGTTAAGGAGGGACTCCATAAGAATTGGCAAAATTCTACACCAGAGACAATATTGCAACAATGTATAAATTTCTTTATTAAGAGTGAGAGAGTAAAAATAAAACCTGCTACTATTTCTGAATTCTTAAAAGGCTTGAAAGATGAATTGCGCACCAATCTTAAAAACCGAATAATAGAATGGAGTGCACCCTATTTCTTGCATAATGTTCTTTCTGCAAAGTTATTCTTCCTTTTTAGCAGCGAAACAATTCCCCAAGAATTTCTACCAATAGATATCCAAGTTTTTGAAGATAAGGCGATTAAAGTTCCTACTTTCTTAACAATCTGCTATGAACCAAAAAAGAGTATCTAAACCACGATTCTTAATATTTGTTTTTTTAAGTGCTTTTTTAAGTGCTCTAATTCTCTTTATTCCTCCTTGGTTAAACCTGGCGAGTTTCATTTATTCTCACCCTCTTCCTTTTCGTTTAGTTGGAAAATTTCTCTCTTTTATATTGACTTATTTAATAATCATGGCTTTTTTCGTCTTCTTTGTATGGATATTTCACTACTTTATAGAAAATTTTTATAAATATGCGGAAAGAATGATGAATCGCCTCGGCTTAATTAAAATGGAGTGGTTATTATTAATTGCTTCCGTACTAACTTTTGTTCTTGTTCCATTCACTTCTCCTTATTATATAGGACTCTCTATATCCTTTTTCCTAATTTTTTTATCACTCATTCTTTATCCAATAACAGAAAGAGAAGTTTATCAACCAGAACCGATAATTGTGCCTGAAATTCCGAAACCCACACCAATTATTCCGCCCGAACCAATAACCCCGCCGGAGCCGCAACCTACCAAGGATTTGGAAGAAAGAGATTATGAATGGGATTTTCCGATAGAGATTGAAGAAGGGAAAGTTAAATTTAAGAAAGAGTTTCTACGAATTTTAATTAATAGGAAAGAATTTGAAGAAAAAAGAGCGAAAAATCCTACCAAAGAGCCTGGTTTTGGTACAGGAGTTTTAAAAGAACTTATAGAGCAAGGGATAAGTAGAGAAGTGATAGAAGTGGCGAGCCATATCAGAAATTCTACTTTAAATGAGATGCTTTGTGATTATTTAGAAACTTTAAATGCCATATCATTTACACAAAAGGCGATAAAATATATTTCCGACAAAGAAAGTGTAGGAGTAGAAGAATATTGGAAATATCCTATTGAAACTCTTTACGATAAAGGTGGTGATTGTGAATGTAAATCAATTCTTGCTATCGCTCTTTTAAAAATTCTTAATAAAGATGCTGTTTTCATCTTATTACCTGGCCATATGGCCATCGCAATTTCTGGCGCTGATTGCTTTCCTGAAGGGTTTAATTTTTTAATTTATCGAGGTAAAAAATATTTTTATTGCGAACTCACTAGCGAAGGATGGCTACCCGGACAACTTCCTCGTGATTTCAATTTAGAAGAGGCAGAAATAATCTCAATTTAGAATAAAAAAATTTTTTGGATTCCTTGCTAAATTTTATATTGATAAAAATATAAAATGTAAATTTTTTATTCTAGAGTTAATTTATTTTTCGCTTACTTTAAAAAATGGATTAAATATTAAGGTGCTAAGGATTTATAATCTTTCTTCTTGACTTTTGCCTATTTATTTAAGATAATATTAAAGATACGAAATTACCAAAATTTACTTTAAAAATCACTTGACTTTTAATAATTTATGAATATAATTTAAACGAATGCTCTTTGAAAAATTCGGATAGGTGCCTGTTCTTGAGCCAGAAAGATAAAGATTTTTAGAATTACTCAAGAACCTGGAAAGAAAATAATAGTTATTTATCGGATAAGGGGCACCGAGAAATTAAAGGATGGGCGGTAGATCTTTTTTTACCTTTCTACCACCCAAAATAATTAAAAGATAAAGAAATACCTTGATACAATATAAGCACAATAAGGAGGAAAAATGGCAGAAGCATCAGAAAAAATAAAAGAACTTCGAACTAAAATTGAATCTTGGCTAAAAGAAATTGTCGGTGGATATGAAGTTCGAGAGAATTACTATGTGGTGCGTTTAGGTTCAGCACGCATCAACATCTTTCTTTATGACCTTACGGAAAAGTATACGATGGTTGCGATAACAAGCATTACAAATGTAGATTTAGATTTAACCCCCGAACTGGCTAAGTTTTTGGTAACCGAGAATGCACAAATGCTTTTTGGAAGTTTTTCTTACGATAGCAATAATCGATATGTTCTTTTAACTCATCAACTTTTAGGAAATTTTTTAGATAAGGAAGAGTTTAGAACTGCGTTGAATTATGTCGCTTATATCGTTGATGGATATGATGATAAAATAAAAACCCAATTTGGAGGTAAGTGAGGTAAGTTAGATACAAGGGGATGAAAATTAAAATTAAAAGAATATTTTTAAAAACACAGCAATATTGGAGAATAATTTTTATCGTTTTATTAGTTTTTATTTTTTTCTGGTTTTCCTTCTTTTTATCTGAAAGGGAGAAGAATCCAAACTGTAAAGACCTTTTTGACGCTTTTAAATTAGTATTGGTTCTTTTCTTAGGTGAATATACAGAATCTACACCAGTTACATCCATTGGTAAAATTATTGTAATGTTAACATTTATCTTAGGCGTGGCAATTGTTGTGACTGCAATTGGTAAAATTGCTTCGGTCTTTGTAAATATTAAAAAAAAGGAGGTAAAAGTGCCAGAAGGTACAAAGAATCATATTGTAATTTGTAATTGGAACGATAAAGGTGATAGAATAGTTAAAGAATTACATGCACCAGAAGCCGAGCCTGAAACGCTAATTTGTATTGTCACTGATAAAGAAGATAAGGAAATAAGGGAAGAAGAATTGCGTACTGCAAGTCCTGAGGAATATCAAAATGTTTACTTCATAAAAGGCGACCCAACGCTTCATAATGTTTTAAAGAACGCAGCAAAGGCTCATTTAGCAAAAAGTATAATAATTCTTGCTGATGAAAGATATTCTGATCCTGATGCCAAAACTGCTTTAATAGCTCTAGCTATCTCCAAAATTGAAAGAGAGCAGGTAAAAAAACCTCATATTGTTGCTGAAGTAATAAATCATAGAAAGATCGACCATCTAAGAGACGCAGGTGTGGATGAATGGATTTGTGCCACCGACTATGGTTTAGGCATAATAGCTCAATCTGCATTATATCAAAAACTTTCTGAAGTTTATCACCAATTGCTGACTTATTCTAAAGATACAAATGAAATATATTTAG
The DNA here is from genome assembly GCA_938030745.1 of uncultured Patescibacteria group bacterium. Lineage (GTDB taxonomy): Bacteria > Patescibacteriota > Patescibacteriia > UBA2591 > CALHIP01 > CALHIP01. The sequence goes on from CALHIP010000032.1 coordinate 10,028, forward strand.
TGGAAGGAAGAAAATTTCCTAAAGTTCTTGTTGGTAAAAGTTTTAAAGAGGCAGCGATCATATTACACAATAATCAAAAGCCTGAAAACCCAGTGATTCTCCTTGGTGTTAAGCGGAATGAAAAAATAATCCTTAATCCCCGTGAAGGAGATTTTGATGTATTCAAGGAAGGGGACGCTTTAATTGTGATGGCATACCGACCGCCCGACCTTAGTTATATTTCCTAAAGGCTTGTGTCCGATAAAGACTTCTTTTTCCATTATCTTCAATCATTTTAGTATACAAGGTCTTTTAAACTTTCTCTTTATATATAAAACTAAGACCGAAAAATAGTGTTTTAGGTTGCCACTTTTATTTATATAACTTATAGAGAAATTTAAAAAAGATAAAAAGATAAATAAGACCAAAGTTTTCTCATTATATAAATTATAACCTATTTATAATTTTTTGCCAAAAGGATTAACATCACAGGTCACTTTATAATTATTTCAAAATCAATATTTTTTAATACCTTTTTCGATTTTAATAAAATAGATACCTTTTTAACCCTCCTCCTTTTATAATCTTGTCAATTATATCATCATAAATCTTTTTATCTTTTCACTTATATAGGTCTCATAAAATTGACAAATTTGCAGAGCAGCCTTATGCTTTGCCACATAGATATAACTACCTTCATCAATCATAACATCCTCGACGAAGTCGACAATCATAATATCCAACTTCACAATTTTTTTCGAATCTAAAAAAATGTGTATTATTGGGAAACCATCTCTTTCCATCTTAATTTTGTAGAATGTTTACGTTTTTTTATTTTTTCATATTTTTTAAGCAGGTATTGTATACCTATAAAACCATATTCTTCTATGTATTTACGGATCGCTTCCTGAATAGCCTGATTGTCCTTCCATTCTCCAATGTTTTCAAGGACATCAAACCAATAATAGAAATAAGTATAATCAGTCAATGTAAGCAAACCACTTCTTTCTAAAGCGTATAGCCTCTCAAAGAAGTCAAAAAAAGCATCGAAGGCGTCTCGAATAATCTCGTGTTCTGGGCTAAACTCCTTTTTTGTATCCATAGGAACTACACGCAGTGCAGCAATTAGCATATCGCTTTTAAACTGCAACAGTGAAGAATATTCGTCAAGGATTACGTCTCTTTCGTCCCAATCTAACATTTGACACGCTAACTTAATTCGTTTATTATTTTCAAATGAGTTTATCAATGATAACAAAAATTGAGCTTTTCGCCATTTTTGTCCCTTATGGTATTCTCGTATAGCCAGTATGATTGCGGCAACGGTTGCAATACTAATTATTAACTGAGCAATAGTTAAAACATCTACCTTAGCAGCCATTCTTTCCTCCTTATTGAATAATTTTGTGTTCCGCTTTACGTGCAAGAACTAATAAACTACAACCAAAAGCATTAAAAGGCCAAAATTTATTAACTCGTTTTTCTATAGATGCCAATTTAGTAAATATCTTCTTTAAAGAAATACTAGGATTTGATTTATGAAGGAGGGTGCTTGGAATAAGATTCGTGAGTACATGAAGCCCCCAACGTTTTTCCACAATCAATCCTACTTTCCGGAGTTCTTGGTTGAGTTCTTTCGCAGAAAAGAGCTTTAAAGTCATCGGTACAGTGTCACCCAATTCTAATTTAAATGAGTAAGTAATAATGTGCCCTTTATCCCAAGGCGGTAAGAGATGTCCTAGAGCTATAAATAGGGGTTCATTGTATCCTAAAAAATTAAAGCAAAAACCATTAACAATTTCCCAAAATAAATCAAAGTTCCATTTTCCTTCAACTTCCAAAAGGAGTTTTCCTCCTGGTTTAAGACATCTTGCCATTTCAGACAAGGCTTTACGCCAATTAGGAATGAAACTTAGAGTAGGACCGCAACAATTCACACATTCTGCTATATTATCAGGAAAAGGAAGGGATTGAGCATCAATATTATAAAATTCAGCATCATTGTAAAAGGCAATAGAATGTTATGATAAGTCATTAAAAATAGAACCGTATAATCTTGAAGCATCGGAATTAAATTAAAAAATATGTGCCTTTTTAAGAAATATCAAAAATAATATGAAAAAGAGATAAAATATTTTGCCGAGATTTTAAAA
>CALHIP010000033.1 GCA_938030745.1 uncultured Patescibacteria group bacterium
TTTTTTAATTTCTTTAATTATTTCGACTCCTGAGCTTGTACCAATAATATCAGCGCCAGCTTGAAGCATCATTTTGACATCTTTTAAAGTTTTGATATTACCGGAAGCTTTAATTAAAAGACCTGGAGCAGATTTTTTCATAATTTTTAAGTGGATTGCTTTTTCTTTTAATTCTCTTGAATCAAGTGGATCTTTAGAAGTTGCAGTTTTTACACAAAATGCACCTGATTTTTTAACTAATTTTGAAGCAATTTCAATCTCTTCGTCAGTTAAATAACCAGAACCAATAATCACTTTAGTCGGCAAAATTTTTGTTATTGCTTTCAAATCTTTTAAAATTTTATTGTATCTTCCATATTTTAAATCAACAACATTCATCACTACATCTAATTCATCAGCACCATCTTTTTTTGCTTTTTGGCAGAGTTTGATTCTTTTAGAATGAGGTGATAATCCCATTGGCGGATCAATTAAAGCAATCACTTTGATGCCAGTTCCTTCTAATTCTTTTTTTGCTAATTTAACCCATTTTGGATTAACACAAACACCGCGAAAACCATATTTTTTTGCTTCTGAACAGGTCTTTTTAATCTCTTTAGCTGTTGCATCTTTTTTAATGTTTGTTTGATCAATAATTTTTGCAATGTTCATAATTTATGGTCTTAATCTATTAATTAATCTTGGAAATGGAATTGTTTCTCGAATATGTTCTAAACCACAAAGCCAAGCAACTGTTCTTTCAAGACCAAGACCAAATCCAGAATGAGGAACAGAACCGTAACGCCGGAGATCTAAATACCATTGATATTCTTCTTTTGGCAATTTAAATTCTTTTATTTTTTCTTCTAAAGTATTTAAGTCGTCGATCCTTTCGGAACCACCAATGATTTCACCATAACCTTCCGGAGCAAGTAAGTCATCATTTAAAACATATTTTTGATTTTCTGGATCTGGTTTCATATAAAATGCCTTTATTCCAGCTGGATATTTTTCAATAAAAACAGGTTTTTCAAAAGATTTCGATAAAATTGTTTCCTCATCGCCACCAAAATCATCACCCCATTTTATTTTTACTCCTTTTTTCTTTAACAAATCAATAGCTTGATCATAAGTAATTTTAACAAATGGTGGTTTAACATTTTTTAGTGGCTCTAAATTTCTTTTTAAAATTTCCAATTCTTTTTTTCGATTTTTAATCACTTTCTCAACTAAATAACTAACTAACTCTTCTTGAATTCTCATATTTTCTTGATGATCAACAAAAGCCATTTCTGCATCCATCATCCAAAATTCAATTAAATGACGCCGAGTTTTAGATTTTTCAGCTCGAAAAACAGGACCAAAATCATAAACTCTACCTAAAGAATAAATTAAAGCCTCAAGATATAACTGGCCTGATTGAGAAAGATAGGCTTTTTCGCCAAAATAATCTGTTTTGAAAAGTTCAACTTGTTCACAGGGAGTTGGCGTTAAAATTGGTGTATCAGTCAAAACAAAATCATTTTTTCTCATAAATTCACGGATTGAAAAAATAACTTCATCTCTAATTTTCAAAATTGCCTGTTGTCGGCGAGAACGAATCCATAAATGTCGGTGATCCATTAAGAAATCAACTCCATGAGATTTTTTGCCTATTGGATATTTTAAAGCAATCTGAAAAACTTTTAATTTTTTAACTAACATTTCATAACCAGAAGGAGATCTTTTTTCCTGATAAACTTTACCAGTAATTTCACAACTTGACTCAAGAGTTAATTTTTTTGTTAATTGCCAAGTCTCTTCATCAACATCTTTTTTTGAAACAATCGCTTGAATTTCGCCTGTTCCATCACGAAATTGACAAAAATAAATTGAACCAGAAGAACGGATATTAAATATCCAACCTCTTAAAGTAACAACTTTGTTTAGATATTTTTTGATGTTTTTAAGAAGAATAACCATAATTCCTGTTTATTTTACCCGATAAACTAAATTAATTCTGACTGTCACTTCTTTTTCACCTGGTTGAATTTCTGGAGCAGTTGGCAAACCACCAAAGTCACCTTTTATCATTTCAGGACGAGCTAAAGGATAAGAATAATCTTCATAAACATTAACTAGTTTTTTGAGTCGAAGACCGGTCAAAGCAGAAATTTTTTCTGCCTTTGCTTTTGCTCTCTTGATCGCCTCTTCTCTTGCTTTTTCGCGAACCAATTCTGGATCGTCAATCTCAAAAGAAAGATCACCAATTAAATTTGCTCCTTTTTGGGTTGCCTTTTCTATAACCTCACCAATTTTCTCAAAATTTCTGATTTTAACTCTGATTTCCTGCTCCAAAACATAACCTTTGAAAACCCTTTTATTTTCTATCCATTCGTAGCGAGGAGTTAGGTTGTAGCGAGTCGTTTGGATATCTTTTTCTTCGATCCCTAAATTTTTAATTTCTAACAAGATTGCATTCATTTTTTCAGTGTTTTCTTTTACTACATCTTTAATTTCCCAACTTTCTGTTGTTACTCCTAACTTAATTAAAGCAATATCTGGTTTAGCAAAAGCTCGACCTTCAGCACCAATTATAATTTCTTTTGGATAATCAAGGGATTTAAACTTGAAAATAATATTAGCAACAAAAAATCCTAAAATACCTAAAATTAAAATCAAAAAAACAACAAAAAGCCGATTAGAAAATTCTAATTTTTTTGTTTCTTGGTCCATACATTTTATTATATCATTTATTGAGTAAAAATTGAACAATTAAAAAAATAATAAAAAATAAAACTAAAAGAACTCCTTCGATTCTAGAAAGTTGATTACGAGTGTTTATAAAAATACTAAAAATAATAATGGCTAAAAGAAAAAATAAAGCAGATATAATAAAGGTATAAAAATTAAATATCTCAATTGGCGAAATTATTGCTGCCAAACCTAAAACAAGACAAGAATTTGTAACAATTGTTCCTAAAGAATTTCCTAAAGAGAACTCTTCTTGTTTTTTAAAAGCAGATCCAAGAGCAAAAGTAAGTTCTGGCAAGGTTGTTCCTAAAGAAACTAAAATTAGGCCAATTAAAATTAAAGAAATTTTTAAAGAAGCAGCTAATAATCGGGCAATTTTAATAATTATTTCTGCCGAACCAACTAATAAAATTAAACCTAAAAATAAAAAAATAAAATCTTTAAAGAGATGTTTATTTTTCTCTTCTGATGAAATTTTAAAAAAAGAATCTTTTTCTTTAAAGAAGAGAAAAATAAGATAAATAAAAAAAAGGATTAATAAGGCAAAACCATCGAAACGAGAAATCTTTTTATCTAAGGCTAAAAGGATTGGATAAAAACTAGCAAGTAAAGAAAAGAAAGTTTGGCCTCTTATTGCACTTCTTAATTTAATTTTTGAAGCAATAATTGCCGACAATCCTAAAATTAAACTGAGATTAATAATATTTGCACCAATAATATTACCTAAAGAAAGAGTCGGAATTTTATGAAAGGCAGAGAAAATACCAACAAAAATTTCTGGTAAAGAAGTTGCCACACCAGCAAAAATAAAAGAGAGAAGAAAAGGACCCCACCTCAAAGATTTACCAATTCTAATTAAAGATTTAATTGTAAGATCAGCTCCTTTAACTAAAATAAAAGAAAAAATAAAAATTAAAAGAAGATAAATAATCATCATAGATGATGATCTGCAACTTTTGTTGCGGCGTAAGCTTCTGGTTTTGTTTTAACTTCTAAACCATAACCTTTAACCATGCCAACAATTTCTTTTATCATCTCTTTTGTTTCGCCTCCTTCACCAATATCAACATGAACTTCAACTTCACATTTAGCCAATGTCTCTTTATATTTCTCAAAAAATTTAAGAATTTCTAAAGCAACCGAGATAGAAAAGTTAACCTCCTCATAAATTTTTTCTCTTAGAGTATAAATTTTTTCTTTATAAATTTTTCGCCAGAAATATCTTCCGCCTCGACCTAAACGATGAACAACAATTGCATTAACTAATTCAATTTTTCCCTGACCTTCAGAATCAGAGCCAACAATAATTTGATATTTTTTATTAATATCTTCATTAATAAACTTAATAATCTCCTTTACTACTTCATTTAAAGTCAGTCTGCCGATAGTTGGATTATGATAAATTAAATCTGATCTCATCATTTTATTATACTAAAAATTTAAAAATTTACAAGTTTAAAATTAAAAAGCTAGCTAAAGGACCGGCAATTTCAGATGGAAGAATGAGTTTACCTAAAGAGAAGGAAAGAAAATTAAATTTTTTTGCTAACAAAACCTCTTCTTTTGTTAAACCACCCTCTGGCCCAATCAAAAGATAAATTTCTTTTGCCTTTTTTAATTTATTTTTCAAATGAGAAAATTTTATCTTTTTTTCTTTCTCCCAGGCAATTAATTTTAAAACTTTTTTGTTTTTTAGAAAATTTAAGACTTCTTTAAAATCCATTAAATTTCCTAAATCAGGTAAAATTCCTCGACCTGATTGTTCAGCTGATTCTTTGATAATTTTTTTCCAGCGAATAAATTTATTTTGACTAATTTCTTTAACAATTGATCTTTCGGTAATAATTGGAATAAAACCAAAAATCCCTATACTAGTGCCGAATTTTAAAACCTGTTCGAATTTATCATGTTTTAAAAGTGATTGAACTAAAATTATTTTTATCTTTGGTTCATTTTTATTTTTTTCTTTTTTCAAAATATATCCTTGGATTATTTGATCTATTTTTTCTAAACTAACTAAATATTCAAAACCAGAATTATCTAAAACAATAATCTGATCACCAATTTTTGCTCTTAAAACATTTTTTATTTGATGAACTTGTTCTGGATTACTAATAAAAACTTTTTGATTATTAATTAAATTTTTATCAATAAAAAAACGATGAAAAGACATAAAAATTATTGAGTGAGAAGACCTTCTAAAAAATTATAAAGAAGAAGTGGTAGATCTTTGCTATAGCCACCTTCTAAGACAGCGAAGGTTGGCAGATTTAATTGACTAATTTTTTGACCAATTTTTTTATATGATTGAATTTCTAAACCAAAATAAGTTAAAGGATCTTTTTTGTAAGTATCAAAACCAGCTGAGATAGCTAAAATATCTGGTCCAAATTCAGAAATTTTTCTTAAAGCAATTTCTAAAGTTTTTAGATAGTCTTCTTCTTGAGTTTTAGGTGGTAAAGGAAAATTTAAACAATTAAAATAAGATTCTAAACCAGTACCAGGATAAAGTGGCGATTCATGTAAAGAAACATAAAGAATATTAGTTTTACCTAAAAAAATATCTTGAGTTCCATTGCCATGATGACAATCAATATCTAAAATAGCAACTTTTTTTATTTTTGGTAACAAAATGGCTTTAGCAGTAGCAATAGCGATATTATTGAAATAGCAAAAACCACCGCAGAAATCTTTGCCTGCATGATGGCCAGGTGGTCGCATTAAAGAAAAACTTTTCCTGCTATCAAGAGCAATTTCCATTGCTTTTATTGCTCCACCAACTGATAATAAAGCGTAATTAAAAATACCTTTAATATTTGGCGTATCTAAATCAGAAATTTTTTCATTTTTTATTTCATCAATCAATCTTTTGCTATGAACTAAAAGTAAATCTTCTTCTTTAGCTGGCTGTGGTTCAAAAAATTCAAATTTTTTTTCTTTTAAAAAATCAAAACATTTTTTTACTCTTTCTGGCGATTCGGGATGGCCAAAAGAATGATATTTTAAACATTTTGGTGAATAAACAATTTTCATATCCGAATTTTTCTTTGTCTTTTTTCTTTTGCTTTAAGAATTTGAGTATATCTTGTCTTTCTAGCTAAATATAAACTTGGTGTTCGAAAACGAGATAATTTTTTAGGTGTTTTTATTGAGTAATTTTTCATTTTTCTTCTTTTTAATTAGTCGAATAAATATGATGAGGAAAATTATTAATAAAAGAATTAAAAATATCTTTAAAGGAAAAACAAAAAAATTAAATGATTTAACTAATTGTCTTTCATTACCAATTTTTTCTCGCCAGGTTAAAGAAGAAAGAATTAATTCGGCTCGATATGGGCCGAAAAGGAATTTGTCTCGCCAGCCTTTATCTTTTATTTTTATTTCAAAGAATCTAATTTTTTGTGGTAAAACAGTTTGCTCTTTTATTTCTATCTCTTTTTTGATCTTTCCAAGAAAATTATAAATGATTAATTTCCCACCTACTCTAATATGAACAGGATCATTATTTTTAAGCCGAAAATTTAAAATAAGAGGACTTGTTGATTCAAGGAAAAAAGGAGCGTTTAATTCAATCAATTCAAATTGTTTCTCAAGGGGTGGATATTTTTCTTGACCGTCTTTTATTTTTAAAAGAAAAAGAGCGCCAAGGTGAGGAATAATTTTAGTAAATTTTTCTTCTAAAAAGCTTTCAGTCTGAAAAAGGGCAACAGCATAATAACCGCCTGGTTCAGCATTTTCAGGAACTTTAATAGAAAATTCAATTTGTTTGCTTTGGTTAGGATTTAAAATAAAATTATCTTCTTTAAATTTAATCCATTTGCTTGGATTAAAAGAAATAGCTTCATTACTTTCCTCAAAGATTATCTCTCCTTTTTCGCCAGCCGGAGAAAAATTCATTACCTTGATTTTGATTGGCAAAGGATGCCGACTTAAATTAGCAACCCTTATTATGTCTTGAAAAATTTCACCTCGAGAAAGTTCTAAATCAAATTTCTCAGGAAAAATCGAAACCACCAACTGAGCGGTGACAGTCACCAAAAGGAGGGATTGTAAAAGCCGCATAAATATTAGCTTATAAAGGGAAAAATTGAATTTGGCAAAAATTTAATCAAATTTCTCACTTTTAAGCCATGAAGGCTCTTTTAATTTTTTCTCTTTTAGTAATTTTAACGCTTCTTCAACAAAATTTATATAATCTTGACGCAACCTCTCTATCGAATCATCTCCGCCAAACCTTAAAAATCTTTCTCGATCAATTAATTTTCCATTATATTCTTTTTGGCAATAAAATTGATAACTACTCCATTGATAATCTTGTGGCTGTTTTGCTAAACCAGCTTTTGTTGCGTTAAGGTCAATATATTGAGCAACCTCCCAAAAATATGATTCTTTATCGATATGACTACAATAAAATCTGTCTTGGAAAAGATGGCCAGAGCGTTTATAACGCCGATTGAAATATTTTACGTAGCGATTATTAATAAAATGCATTATTTTAGAAACTGAGGCTTCGATGGTTTCGATCTCTAAATGAAAATGGTTAGGTAAAAGATTGTATGAATACAGACAAAAAGGAAATTCTTGTTTTGCCTCCTCAACAATTTTTAAAAATTTTTTATAGTCTCGTGAGGAAAGGAAAATTCGGCGTTGATTGTTTCCTCGACAAACAATGTGAAAAATTGCTCCTTTTTGATCAATTTCTTTTCTTGGTCTTCTTGGCATAATTTTAATCAAATTTTTGCCATTTTTAAAAATTTGGCTTAAAAGATAGAATTGATGCGGTCTATAAAACCTCGTTTTGAGGTGACTGTCACCTAGTAGTTGGGGATGAGTCGCCTAGTAGTTGGGGATGAGGATGTAGATGATGGAAGTGGTGTAGAAGCCGGGAAGTTGCCCAGGAGGAGCAGCAATGCGATAGGTAATGATATTTTGCTCTGAAGAACTTGGTCCAGTTCGATCAGCAACTGGATCACCAGGACCAGTATGGATAAAGCCAGCATATTTCGTTGCATTTGCAAAACGATCTGGAGCTCCAGGTCCAATTAAATCATTATCATCAGTAGTATAACCAAAGCCAAATTGACCATTTGGCCATTCTGTTGGATTCTCATTTGTTCCACTCCAATCATCAATTGTTTGTAAGCCACCAGCTAAAGTCATCGGTTGAGTTGACCAATGATAAACAACATAGCCATTAGAGGCACTGGTAGAAACAGTAATGGTATTAGTTCGATTAATCGGATTACCACCGGGAATTAAACTCCCAAAATCAATGGAATAAGAACTTAAAGAAAAACTTAAGCCAGAAATCATGCCGTTGTACCAAGTTCCATTAGTTGGTGGCTCATCAATAAGTTGCTCTGGATCATTTTGAGTATCAATATCATATCTTAACCATGATTCAGAAATACACTCATCCTCACCTGAACCAACATTTAAGGTTGAAGTAATATATTTATTTCCATAGCCACGATAATAATCATATTCGCCATAAGTTGAACCCTGCCAGGTAATATAAAGATTATATTTGTAAAAAGTATAACCAGAATTTGTTCGGCTATATTCCCTAATTTTTATAGCACCGTCAGTTCCAACTTGAGGAATTTTGCCATCAGGACCAGTACCAGTTTTTTGAAAACTCTGACCACTTCCCCAATTACCTCCAGACCATTTAAAAACAGTTGGTTGTGCTGGAGTTGAATTTTCAGAAATAGTAATGTCATCAGGACCAGTATCAATTGGTGATAAAGTTGCTCGATCAACAACATAAACACCTAAATACCAATCAACATTTAAAGTACCATTAAAAACCTCTTCATTGTTAAGGGTTGAGTTGATAACTGTTAGAGTTCCACCAACTAATCTTAAATAATTCCAAGTTGATTCTTGGACATTACAATTACCATAACAAGCAAAATTCCAAGAACTTGAGGCACGTTCACCAACAATAGTAATATCATTAGAATTATTTCCACCTCCTTTAACATTTAAAGTTCCACCACTATCAACAGTTATTGAAGGATTGGTATAACCAGCAGTTATAAGATAAACCCTAACTTGTCTTGGTGAAGAACTGATATCTGTGCCATCAAAATCAGTGGTATAATTCCAATAATCAGTTTGGCCATTTCTTATATGATAATCACCGAAAATAAATAATTCTCCATCAATACCCTCATGATCCATTGAATATAAAGAACCTGAAGGATTAATTTCATAATTTAAGGCTGAAGAATACCACATTCGGGGATGAGTATCAGAACCAATTCTTAAAGTAGCGTAAACATCTCCATTGTTGGTTCGATCATTAATTGAATAAGAACCACCACCGGTTTTCTCTAAAATTAAAGTTGAGCCAGTCCAGTCGGTTGCCTCACCACCAACAGAATTGGTAAAAATGCCATTAACAGTTATGATCCGACCTGAAGCATTAAATGAATAAGCTTGAGATAAAGTAAAATTATTAATAGCAACTAAATCATTATTGATAATTGTCCAACCACCATTAGGGTTATCAAAAACAATATTGTAAAAACGCTTGCCTGAAGAAGTACCACCAGAATCAATAGCTTTGCCAGGTCCGCTACCGTTAAAAATCACAGTTCCAGCTCGGCTATTAAAAGTTCCTTCATTTATCCAATTGCCAGCAAGATAAATGTTGTAATTTAAATCTGAAACATCAAGAATTGAACCAGCTGTGATTTTAAGATCACCACTAACTTTTAAATCATAATCGATTAAGGCTACAAAATTTTTCTCAATGACTAAATGATAGAAGTCATGATTGTCATCTATTCCACCTGAAGAAAGAAGGCTAGGAGTTGGGGAAGGAAAAAAACCAGTAAAATAAACAGTCGAGCCACCAGCCTTAAAAGTACCATTTGGATGAACAGTCCAGTCAGTACTTAAATAAACCTGAGATGGAGTATCATCAGGAAAACAATTGAATGGAGGTGGTGGATAAATCACCCCCGGATCTGGATATGTTTCTATATCGAATGGAGGTGGTGGATAAATCACCCCCGGATCTGGATATGTTTCTATATCGAAAATTCCATTTTCATTGACGCTGACAAAATTAGTAATTTTGATATCCCACCCAATAGAGTAAAGACGATCTTGATTATTAATAGTTAAACTATCCATTCTAATATTAGTGCATAAAACCAAACTATTAGACTCAGAAGATGAAGTTCCAATTTCAACATTACCTAAATTTTGCAAAGATGAGGTATAATCAAAAAAACCTTTAGTTTCATAAGGATCTGTTGCATCAAAAATAACTTTGCCAATACCCCTTGCTTTATTAAAAGTAGCTGCTGGCTCAAAAATAACGGTTCCGCCAAAATTGATATTATAATCGGAAGCTTGAGTAAAAGTACCGGCTTCTAACACAAACACCCCATTGACGTCTAAAGCATCTTGCATTTTCCAACTGCCATTTAAGCTATTAAATATTAACTTAAAAAATGGTTGATTATTAGTAGTAATAGTTTCACTGCCTGAAAGCGAATTGAAAATAACAGTTCCATAACGAGCATTAAAAATGCCACCAGAATTTATCCAAGAGCCACCAACAGTTAACGGGTAACTG
>CALHIP010000034.1 GCA_938030745.1 uncultured Patescibacteria group bacterium
TCTTCGTTAAAAAGTCTTAAATTATCTAATATTGAACCAGGGAAAAGAATAATCTCTTGGGGAACATAACTGATTAACTTTCTAATCAAAGATTTTGGTATTTTGGAATAAGGCAAATCATCAATAAAGATTTCGCCACTTGTTGGTTTATAAAAACCTAATAGTAAAGAGATAATTGTTGTCTTACCACTACCAGTTTCTCCGACCAAGGCAACTTTCTCACCTTTTTTGATTTCAATATTAATATCGTGCAATACTTCCACATCACTTAAATAAGAAAAATTGACATTTTCAAACTTAATAGATTTTTCTAAACTAATCTTTTTATCGGAAATGATTAAATCCTCTTCACTTTCCATCTTCTTTAAGGCAAAGATTCGCTCGCCAGCAGCAATCGCCCTTTGAAAGACATTTAATAAATCTGACAATCCTCTTAATGGTTGAAAAAGCCGAATAATATAAGAAAAGAATAATACTAATGTTCCGATTGTTGTCTTTCCCTTTAAGGCAAGGATAGAACCAAAGAATAATACTAAACTTATTGCCAAAACCTCGCCAAAATCAATAAGAAACCAAAGTTTATACCAATAACCCATTCCTTTAACTTCCAAATTTAATTTCTCTTTTCCCAAATCATCCATCTTCTTTTTAAAATAATCTTCCCTTCTAAATACCTGGATAATAAAAAGTCCTTGGATAGTTTCCGATATTAAATTATTTATCTCTGCTATCTTTCTTCTAATTTTTAAATAAACGGGCCTAATCTTTTTTGAGAAAGAATAAAAAGCAAAGAAAAAGAGCGGAAAAAAGATAAATAAAATGAGATATAATAAAGGACTAACAATAACCATCACAATTGAGATACCAATTAAAAATACCAAATCCTGAAAGAGATTAACCGCAGTAGAGGTGAAAAGCAATTTTAGAGATTCCACATCGGATTCGTTTCGGGTAACAATTTTTCCAACCGGTGTTTTATCAAAAAAAGTGATTGGTGATAAAAGGAGGTGGGAAAAGAGGTCACTTTTAATTTGGGAAGCGATCTTCTCACCAAGTTTAGCAATCTGGACTCTTTGGGTTAAATTGATAAAATAAGAGATAGCACTTAATATTCCATAAATCACGACAGTAATTAGAAGGCCAGAAAAATCCTTTTTTGGTATATTGACATCAATTATTCTTTTTAATAAGACTGGCGAGATGACCATTATTCCGGTTCCTAAGAGAAGAAGGATATTTACCAAAATAAAGAGAGGTAATTGGTTTTTGAAATAGGGAAAGATAAATTTTAAAGTTTTTATATCAAACTTCCTCTTTTCTATTTCCTCTTCTTCAATTGGCAAAGGAAAATACATAATAAAAATTATAATTAAAAGAAAAAATAAGTCAAGGAATTTAAAAATTTTTTTTCTATTTCAAAATTAATATTTTTTAGGCATAATTCCTATTTTAAAATTGAAAATGAACAGGCACTTCTGATAGATTAGTAATATCTTTTTTGTCTATACCCTTGGCTAAATATATCAACTCAACCCTAAATATCTTCTTCCTATATCTCTCAGATAAGAGTTTAAAATAAGGTTCCATAGAATAGTGATAACGGAAATCCTTTCCTTTGGCATAACCACCTTTACCACTTTTAAAAATACTTTTTCCATAATGTGAATAAAGTTGACCATTAGGGATACAAACTAATTTTAAAGACTTAATATTTGGTTTGGCATGTTCATGAATTATTTGAATAACATAAGTTAAACAAGGTTTTTTTACTTTTGAAGAAATTTGATAATATTGTGGTAAATTAGGTTTGAAGATATTATTTACTCTATAAGAAGTTTGATTAATTCCAATGTTGATCTTTCCTTTATAATCTGCTGGATTATCTAAAAGGGCGGTTTTAATTTCAATATGTAGAAAGGCGTCAGGAAGTTCAAACATCAAATCCGAACCAATAGGAGAGGAGTTAGGAAATCGTAAAATTGGAGCAAAGAAATGATGAAAAATTCTTTCTGCCCCAACATCCAAATCAGATGCTTTATAACCCTTCCTTGCTGTCTTTATAAAATTATTATACCAGTCGGAAATGATTTTAATTCGTGAGTTTAATCCATTAATAAGGGACTTTAAGTCTTGTTTTAGATGAAGCAAAATCAAGTCAAAATATTGTCTTTCTATCTCTTCAAGTTCCAAATCATTTAACATAGATTACTTCTCTGATATTTTTACATCTTTTTTTAATAATATTCAGATATTCAGGCACGAGTTCTATCAATATAGCGTTTCTTTTTAATTCATAGGCAACCTTACCGACTGTTCCTGAACCAGCAAAAGGATCTAACACAATTCCTTCTTCGGGACAACCGGCTTCAATACATCTTCTTACAAGTTCTTCAGGAAAAGTAGCAAAATGAGCCTCTGGAAAAGGTTGAAGATTTATGCTCCAAACATCGCCAGGATTTTTACCTTTTGGATGCGGTCTTACTGTCTGTAAGACCAAATGTGTCTCAGTAACCCATCGATCATAGAGCAAATCAAACTTAAGTATTTCTTTTAGTTTAAACCAATCGTCAGGCAAAGGAACAGAGCCGCCTCTTCCCCATCTACCACTATCTTTTCTAAACCAATGACCAGCAGTATCTTTATAACCTAATAATTTATCAATCTCTTTTGCAGTGATATTCCTATTTTTACACCAATATCTAAGATAATTAGCAATTATTGGTTGAAAAATTTTATATCTTCTTTGGACAACTAAATATTCTCCAAAAAGTAATTTCCTTGCGCCGGGAGAAGCGCCTCGGTTATCCGGGCTTAATTTGAATTTACCTTTATAATCTTGCTTTTTAGTTTGCTCAACTAAAGAGAATAATTTTGAGGGAGTAATTTCTATCTTATTATTAAAATCTATCCTTGGAGGCAATATAGGTGTAGGAAATCCCTCACAAGTAGAATGAGCATTTATGTCTATCTCAGATTTAATAGATTTTCCACAACTGGGACACACTAACTCAACAGGTAATTGAGATTCTTTATTAAAATCTTGCACAATTTCAATCGTTTTCTTACCATTTTCCCAAAGAACCTCTGCCAGAATATCGCCTTCCTTGGTTTTGAAAACTTTTGTGACATATCCTTTAATCTTCTTATCTTTTAATAGAGAGTTTCTTACTTCTAATCCTAAAATATCTTCTGGATTTTTATTGTTTATAAAATTGCTGACCGGTATCCTCAATTTATCCAGTGATAAATAATAATTGTATTTGCTTTCCGCTTTTACAAATAAAAATAACGGTTCATACACATTTGAAAATCTACTATTTAAAGAAGAAGGCATAGCATTAGGTTTAAACCAAATAATTTTATTTAGAAGTACCCAACCATTTTTTTGAAGTTCAATTGCAACCAATTCCGGTATAAGTAATAACTCCTTATTTTGATATTTATATCCGATATTCAAGAACAAAGTTCCTGTAGGTTTTAATACCCTCTTTATTTCATTAAATACCTCAACAATCCTTTTTATATATTCAAAATAAGATTTTTCTTGACCAATTTGTTGAGGATGGTTATAATCCCTTTGTTTCCAATAAGGAGGCGAAGTTATAACACAATCAACAATTCCTTCTGGTAACAAAGAAAGAACCTTCGTCACATCTCCGATGTATACGATAATATCTTTTTCCTTACTTAAATGATTTAGTTTATATGTTTCCATAAAAGATAACCGCTCTCTGATACAAGAGGTTTCTGAAATTGTTATTGTCCGTTCTTTAATTTCTTTATATCTTTTCTTCATATTGACTATTAACTAATTATATCTATGCTCTAATAAAAGTCAAGGTCTTTCTTTCTCTACTATAACTATCTGGAAAGATTTTTTTAATTCCTTAAACCAAAAATTTTTATCCTCTGAACTTCCTAAGATGCTTAAGGTCCTAACCTTGTGCATGTCATAATGCATGCTATCTAACATATAATTTAGTTAGTAAAAGACCTTCACGATAACGATACTTTGCTTTTAATACCTTTCTTTCTAATAATTTATTCTCAATAAAAAAATTTACATATTTCGGAATCGTGTTCCTATGAACACCGGTATGAAACGCAATATTCTTGTAAAACTCTTAACAAAAACCATCCTCTGCCATATTTCTACAACCGATATGATAAAAAACAATTCTTCCTCTCTTCTCATTTGCCGATATAAATTGGCAAGACAACGACTAAACTCTTTTTTTATATTCTCATACTCAAATTTCAAAATAACCTGCCTTAATTGTCCATTATTCAAATAATTCATAAATAATTCATAAGGAAAATCAAAAAAACCCAAAAGTCGCCCTCGGCTCAATAATAGTGTTAGGTCCTCTCTCATTTTTAAAAATTAAAAGAGAATTATTAATAAAAAGAGAAAGAAGATTATTTATAAAATAGTACATACTAATTTTTATAAAATTAGTGA
>CALHIP010000035.1 GCA_938030745.1 uncultured Patescibacteria group bacterium
ATCTGAAAACTATCAAGCATTGAATACCCTCTTGCCGAAATTTAAAGAAAAAGTTCAGACGATATATATTGATCCACCCTTTAACAAAGAGCAAGATGCTGATTATTTTTATTCAGTAAAGTATAAAGATTCAACATGGGCAACAATACTTGAAAATAGATTGAGATTAGCAAGGGATTTATTGAATGATAGGGGAAGCATTTTTGTGAGATGCGATTACAACGGCAATTGGATTTTAAGACCTTTAATGAATGAGATTTTTGGAAGGGAGAATTTTAGGAATGAGATAGTATTAAGGAGTACTGTGGGCATGCCTAAAAGAGTTAGAGAGAATCTTAGAACGGACACTGAATATTTAATTTACTTTTCAAAAAATGTTGAGAAACAGTTTTTTAACATTATTTTTGAGCAAAGAAAACCTCAGTGGGCTCCCTTAATAATTAAGTATAATCGTGGTGGACCATCTGGCAAACCTATCATAATAGAAGGAAAAATTTTGCATCCTCCAGAAGGTTATAGCTGGGCAATTGGTAATGAGATAGCTCAAGAAATGTTTAAAAGAGGCGAATTGAAGATAAAGAATAACAAGCCTTATATACTACTTACTAAAAAATTTATAAATAATAATTGGACCGATATTGGGGGTTATTCATTTGAATGGGACTTTCCTACCGAAAATGCTGAAAAGGTTCTTAAAAGGGTAATAAAAATGGTTTCCAATGAAAATGATTTAGTTTTAGATTTCTTTTTAGGAAGTGGCACAACAACGGCGGTAGCGCATAAACTTAAAAGAAAATGGATAGGTATTGAGATGGGAGAACATTTTTACACAGTGGTTTTACCAAGAATGAAAAAGGTATTATTCTATGATAAATCAGGAATATCAGAAGAAAAGGATGTTAAAGAAAAATATAACAAAAATAAAGCCGGCGGTTTTTTCAAATATTATGAACTTGAGCAATACGAAGATACATTAAGAAAAGCAAAATATGGAGATTCAGATTTATTTGATAATCCTTATGAAGACCCGTACAATCAATATATTTTTATGAAAGATTTAAAAATGCTTGAAGCATTAGAAATAGATTATGAGAATAATAAAGTAAAAGTAGATTTATCTAAACTTTATCCCAATATTGATATTGCTGAAACTCTGTCAAATATACTGGGTAAATATATAAAAAAGGTTACTCCTCACTATGTAGAATTGGAAGATGGCGAAAAGATAAATATCAAAGATTTAGACTATAAACTTATTAAACCTTTAATCTGGTGGTGATATGTCAAAAATACTTTTACAATCTATGATTGAAAACTTAAAATTTGAAGATCTGCCTTCTAACTGGACTTTCTTTGATTTAGAAAGTTTTTCTAAAAAGAAGAAACTTTGGGATTACCAACAAGAGGCAATCAAAAATGCTATAAAAGTTCTCTATAAATATTTTGAATACTTTGGTGATTATAAGGAGAAGGAAAGATTAGAAGAAAATGAAAAAAGAAAAGAAAAATTTTTCAACTGGTATAAAAATAATGAATTAGCGGAAGAATCAGTAGATATTAATTTAGATAGGAATAAAAGGAAGATAAATAGCCTTCTTATTGAGTATTATCCGAAAGAAGATGGAAGAATTTCTTATAAGCATTTTATTAACAGGATGGGTTTTTGGATGGCAACTGGAAGTGGAAAGAGTCTTGTCATTATTAAACTTATTCAAATTTTAGGAGAGTTAATGGAAAGAAAAGAAATTCCACCATGGGATATTCTCTTTTTAACCCATAGAGATGATTTGATAGAACAACTTAAAAAACATCTCGAAGAATTCAATTATGATAAAGAAAGAAGAATAATATTTAAAGAATTAAAAGAGTATCCTCAAGTTAAAGCATGTCCTTTATTATCTAAGGATATTACTCTTTTTTATTACCGCTCTGATAATTTAAGTGATGAACAGAAAGAAAGGATTATTGATTTTAGGAATTACGATAAGGAAGGAAAATGGTATATCTTTCTGGACGAAGCCCATAAAGGAGATAAGGAAGATTCAAAAAGACAACACATCTATTCTATTCTATCAAGAAATGGTTTTCTATTCAATTTTTCCGCAACCTTTACCGATATAAGAGATATTATAACTTGTGCCTTTGAATTTAACTTATCACAGTTTATAAACAAAGGATATGGAAAACATATAAGTATTTTAAAACAGGAGATAAGAGAATTTAGAGAGGAAGAAGATTACAATGATGAAGAGAAGCAGAAAATAGTCCTCAAATCATTAATTCTTTTAACTTATATAAAAAAATTTTATGAAGATATTAGAAAGATTCAACAAGATTTATATCATAAGCCACTGCTTTTAACTCTTGTTAATTCAGTAAATACTGAAGATGCTGACCTAAAATTATTTTTTAGGCAACTTGAAAAAATTGGAGAAGGCGAAGTTGCAGAAGAAGTTTTTGAGAAAACCCGCGAAGAACTTTGGG
Organism: uncultured Patescibacteria group bacterium; assembly: GCA_938030745.1. Taxonomy (GTDB): domain Bacteria; phylum Patescibacteriota; class Patescibacteriia; order UBA2591; family CALHIP01; genus CALHIP01. The sequence continues at coordinate 2,485 of CALHIP010000035.1, forward strand.
AAGAGTTAAGAGAAGAACCTCCTTTTCTATTTGAAGAAAAAAGAGCAAATATAGAAGAAAGAGTTTTTAAAAGCATAACTTTAGAGGATGTTTTAAAGTATGTATATAACTCTTCAACATTTGGTGAAATTGAAGTCTTAATAAGACCTTCGGATAAAAAGGAATTGGCTTTTAAGTTAAAAACAAGTGAGAAGCCATTTGCGTTAATAAAAATTGGAGATATTTCTGGATGGCTAAAAAATGAATTTGAAGGATATGAGATACAAGAAAGATTTGAAGAGGAAAGTTATTTTGAGAGTTTGAATAGAGAAGATTCAGAAATTAATATTTTAATGGGTTCTCGTAGTTTTTATGAAGGTTGGGATTCTAATAGACCTAATGTAATCAATTTTATTAATATTGGATTGGGAGAGGAGGCAAAAAAATTTATTCTCCAATCGGTTGGTAGAGGAGTAAGAATTGAACCAGTAAAAGGTAAAAGAAAAAGATTATTAGAACTTTATAATGGAAAGGAAATAGGGGAAGATTTATTTAATAAAGTGAAGGATAAAGTCTTGCCAATAGAAACTTTATTTATTTTTGGAACAAACAGAAATGCCTTAGAGACAGTATTAGAAGAGTTAAAGAAAGTGCAGATAAGAAGAAAAGAAAATATACTTTCTCTTTATGTGAATGAGGAAAAGAAGGATAAATTATTATTAATCCCCATATATAAATCTGCGAATGATTCTATTCTTTGGCTTGAGGAAAAAGAAATAAATAGAAAAATGAAGTTTGAGATTTCAGAGAAAGAGTTTGAATTAGTTAAGAAATTTAGTGATTTTATTTCAGACGATAGAATATTCTTGATGAGATATAATGCCGAACCTATAAAAAAAATAAAATTTTTAAAGGATTGCCTTAAAAGTGAAAACAATTTTAAATTTGTTGAAAGAAGTTTCAAGAATATTGATTTACTTATTCAAAGATTCTTTGATTATCTCAGTGTGGTGCCAGAAGAATTTGATAAATTTAAAGAATTAGAGGAAGAGATAAGACATTTCAAGAATATTAAGGTATATTTGGAAGATATTTATGAAATCAAAAATAAAGTTAATAGAGTGAAAGATTATCCAAAAAAGATGAGGGAGGTAAACGAGCAATATGGAAAAATAACTCGTGAAGAATATGATAGGATGCGGGAAAATGTAAGGAGAGAGGAAACCTTTGAAAGGAGTGGTAGGAGGATCACAATTAAATATGTGGCTAATCATTACTATCTTCCCCTTATATTAACTAGGGAAGAAAGAATAGACTACATTAAGCATATTATTAAGACTCCAAGCGAAGTAAATTTTATTAATGATTTAGAAGAGTATTTGAATAAAGATAATAACAGATTTAAAGAATTAGATTGGTGGCTGTTTAGTAAGATAGATGAGAGTTTAGACGAAGTTTATATTCCTTATTATAATCCCCAGATTAATAGAATTACTAAATTTTATCCCGATTTTATTTTCTGGTTAAAGAAAGGAAATAATTACTTTATTATTTTTGTTGATCCAAAAGGTATTGAACATATAAGCGGTTGGATATATAAAATTAATGGATATAAAGAATTATTTGAAGGAAAAGAGTTTAGTTATAACGAACTTAAAGTTAGAATATATAATAAATTTAGAACGACGGATAACATACCTGATGAATATAAGCAATACTGGTTTAATAGGATTGAGGAGATGTTAAATGATATTTTATAGCCAGATCGCATTGAAAGATATTGAATAAATATGAACCTATTTGACATAAAATTTTTTTTGGTTATAATTTGAGTTTTAATAGAAGAAGAGTGTAAGGAATATATAAAAACAAATATGAATTTGCAGAGATTTTTTGAAGAGACTATTAAATTTATTCAAAAGAAAGAAGAGGAGGTTTAGGAGATATGGAAGATAGAGAGAGTTTAAAAGAATATATGGTAAAAGAGATAGAGATAATTCAGGAGATTATAAAGCGGATGGCGTTTAATTCTTTTATGATAAAAGGGTGGGCAATAACTTTGGTTGTTTTGACTTTATTATTAAAAGGTGGAGAGAAATATAAAGTTTTGCTTGCTTTTATTCCGTTATTAGTTTTTTGGTTTTTAGATGCCTATTATTTGTGGCAGGAGCGGATGTATAGAAAATTATATGAGTGGGTAATTAATAATAGGTTAAAGACAACAGAATATTTATTTGATATGAATGCCTATCGGTTTAAAGATAAAGTTGAGTCAAAATTTAGAATTATGTTTTCTATAACTTTGGGATGGTTTTATGGCTCAATAGCAATTTTGATTATAATTTATTTAATAATATTACTAATAAAAGGAGGTTAAAAATGGCTTTTATTAAAGAGGCTTTTTTAATAAAAATGGAAAGAGACACTACTTTAGAAGCGGTAACGAAAAAATATTTTGTACCAACAAAAGAAGAGGCAACACTAACCATTTTTTTATGTCATAGTCATAAAGATAAACAACTGGCAATAGGATTCAAAAGATGGTTAGCACAATTATTAGAAAAAGAGAAAGTCGATGTTAGGATTTACATTGACTGGCAGGATTCCTCTCTTCCAGATAAACCGAACAAAGAAACAGCAGAACATATTAGAAATAAAATTAAAGAATTGGATTTATTTATTTTTCTTGCTACCAACAATGCCTTATCTTCAAAATGGTGTCCATGGGAAATAGGTCTTGCTGATGGTCTTAAAGATTACGAGAATATTTTAATTGTTCCGATAGTATATCTCTATGATGAAGAATTCCAAGGAAGTGAGTATTTGCAACTTTATAAAAGATTAGAAATCACTGGGGATAATAAAATGTTTATTTTATTTCCGGAGTTTGAAGAATATGGCACGAGAATGGAGTCATTCCGAATCCCCTTCGAAAAAGGAGAATCTTTGATATCCTTTATAGAAAAAATTATAGAAAAAAAGTAAGAAGACCTAGGCAAATCTATTAGTTATTTCTTATCTATGTCGGTGGCAGAATTTATTTTCGCTTGTTTGACATAAAAATTTTTTTGGTTATAATTTGAGTTTTAATTATGTTTAAGATAAAAGAATTTAAAAGGTTATTTAAGTTGTTTGACATAAAATTTTTTTTTGATATAATTTAGGTTTTATGATTTATGTTTTAGATGAATTATCTTTCAAAAATCTTTTACATCAGTGGTTAAATAGTTATAAAATTTTTCTTCCCGAAATTTTAGATGGTCAAAAAGTTCCTAATTTAACAGTTTTAAATA